>JBDRTC010000468.1:0-2516 GCA_043824335.1 Planctomycetota bacterium
AGTTGCCGCTCGGCGTGCCCGGCTTCAATGCGCCCGATCCGGGCGATTTTTCCGTCGCGAATGCCGACGTCGGCCACGTACCAGGGAGCCCCGGTTCCGTCCACGACTTTTCCGCCTTGGAGCACGACATCGAAACGTTCCAGCGCCCCAGCGGGCCCCGCGGCCAGCATCACGGCCAAAAGCGCGATCAAACCAGAGGCATGCACTGGCTGACAAGCAGCCAGTGCCACCCAACCGGCGGGTGCTCGCCCCTCACCCATCACCCCGGGATGAACCCGGGGGCTCACCGCTCACCCTTGTACTTCGCGTACTGCTCGGGCATCAGCTCTTTGACCTGGGCTTCCAGCTCTTCGTCGCTGATGGCGGTCATGCGGTGGTGCTCTTCGTACTGGTCGCGAACCCAGCGGGCGACCTTGTGGACCTTCATCACGGTGAGGCGTTCGTCGCCCTTGAGGCCGAAGAAATCGTTGACCCAGAGGGCGACGCCGTCGGCGCCGGTCTTGTCGGTTAGGGCCACGCGGGGCGGACGGCCCAGAAGCGCGGTTGTGTCGAAGATGTTGTAGATCCGCTCGTCGGACCGCAGACCGCCGGCGTGGATGCCGGCCCGGGTGGTGTTGAAGGCCTTGCCCACGAAGGGGTAGTTGTCGGGGATCGGGAAACCGATCGACCGCATGTACTCGGCCAGCTCGGTGATCACCTCGGTCTGGATGCCGCACAGATCGCCCTTCAGGGCGATGTGTTCGATGATCGCGCCTTCCAGCGGCGGGTTGCCGGTCCGTTCGCCGTAGCCGAAGAGGGTGGCGTTCACCGCGTCGCAGCCGTAGAGCCACGCCGTGCCGCCGTTGACGTGCACCTTGTGGAAGTCGTTGTGGCCGTGCCATTCCAGCCGGTCGCTGGGCACGCCCACCTCCTGGTTGAGCTTGTAGACGAGCTTGGGAATGCTCCGCGGAAGCTCGACGCCCGGGTAGCTGATGCCGAAACCCATCGTGTCGCAAAGCCGGATCTTGACCGAGAGCGCCTCGGGCACCTGTTCGCTCATGCGCATGAGGCGTTCGGCGAAGGGGAGGATGAATCCGTGGACGTCGGCCCGGGTGATGTCTTCTAAATGGCAGCGGGGGCGGACCCCGGCCTCGAAGGCCGCGTCGACCACGTTGCAGTAGGAGTCCATGCAGTCCTTGCGGCTCTTGAACTTGAGCTTTTGGAAGATGTGGTAGTCGGAGGAGCTGGTGAGCATTCCCGTTTCCTTGAGCCCGGCCTCCTTGACCAGGCGGAAGTCGGCCGGCACGGCGCGGATCCACCCGGTGCACTCGGGATACGCGTGCCCCAGCTCGCGGCAGCGGTCCAGCGTTTCGCGGTCGTTCTTGGTGTAGAGGAAGAACTCGGTCTGGCGCACGACGCCGTTGGGCCCGCCCAGCTTCGAGAGGAGGTCGTAGATGTGCACCATCTGGTCGATCGAGTAGGGCGGCCGGGCCTGCTGGCCGTCGCGGAAGGTGGTGTCGGTGATCACGATGTCGCGGGTCTTGAGCGACTTGGGATCGAACTCGACCGGCTTCCCGTCGATGTACTCGACCACGGGCCCATCGAACCGCACCAGCGGCGGCAGGCTGTAATCGAACGTCTCTTCCAGGAGATTGGGCTCGGTCGTGTCGATTAGGGGATGCGATTTCTCGGCCATGCAATCTCCTTTCGGTGGAAAAAGGGGGACAGGTCCAATTTGTGCGAAGCACCCTTCGGGCCGTCCCGGAAAATTGGACCTGTCCCCCTTTTTCTGGACTGGTTACGCGTCGACGCCCTGCTCCTTGCACACGTTGGCGATGAACGTGACTGCGTCGCCGACGGTCTCGACGGCCAGCGCCGCGTCTTCGTCCATCTCGATGCCGAACTCCTCTTCGAACATGGCCACCAGCTCGACCGATTGGACGCTCTCGGCGCCCAGGTCGATGGCAAAGGCATGCTCGAACTTGATCTCTTCGGGTTCGAGCCTCAACACGCGGGCAGTGACCGCGACGACCCGTTCTTCTATCGTTGCCATGAAAGTGTTCTCCTACGTGCGTTAAGAGGCAGCCAGGGCGCGGCGTCCTCTCTTGACCGCTTCGCGCCGCCGCGGCTCCGTCAGCTTGTGAATCTCGTTCCACATCGACTCCATCGCGGGGGTCCACTCGATCTTGCGGCGGCCCATCGACGTTTTGGCCGTCTCGTAGAGCTTCCCCTTGCCGAAGCCTTTGGTGACCACGCCCTTGACGAACCAGCCGAACGAAGGAATGAACTTCGGCAGCAGGTTGCCGCTGGTGGTGATCGCGGCCATCGCGCCGACGTTGGCCCCCGTGTTCAAGAGCACGCCGAGCGAGGTCTTGGTGTGATCGCCGATGAGCGAGCCGACCTTGGTGGAACCGGTGTCGACCGGCTTGCCGTTTTCGAGAATGACCTCCACGTGGGAGTAGTCGTTCTTGAGGTCGCTGTTCGAGGTGAGCGCTCCCAGGTTGACCCACTCGCCCACGTAGGCGTGGCCCAGGAAG
>JBDRTC010000469.1:0-2435 GCA_043824335.1 Planctomycetota bacterium
GTGCTTGGGATGCGACACTGGCGAGACGCCAGTGCCACCCACAAACCACGGTGACACGAGCTACTAGTCTATCACCCCAGGTATTCCCCGTCGACATACCCATCCCCGTTGGGGCCGCAGTGGCACGGCTGCCCCCAGCGGAGGTGCGGCAGTACAACTGCCGCACCAACTGGATAGCGGAAAGTTATTGTCCGTCCGATTCTCAGTCGTCCCGTTTTTCGGTGGCGATCCAGGCCGTGACGTTCGACTGGAGCACGTCGAGCGTCACGGCCCCGCTGGAGAATCGCGGTTCGGCACGATATCATGGAGGCCGTTGTGTTTGGGGTCCGTCGACCAACGGTCAAGGGAGATCGACCATGTACCGCTTGGTGAAGGTGTTGGGGATCGCGTCCTTGTTGCTGTCGACGGCCCGGCTGCCGGCTGGCGAGCCGAAGCCGGCCGTGTTGTTCTGCTCGCCCCAAGGGGTGACCTACGGTTGGGTCGATCTGACTTACCTGGCCGAGCTGCACGAAAAGGGGTTTGAAGTCGACTACACGGAGACCCTGGCGGACGTGACCTGGGAGCGCGTCAAGCGCTACCACGTGCTGGTCCTCTACATCACGCCCGACGCGCATCGCGTCACGACCCGTGGCGAAAAGTCTTCCCCGGAGGAAGTTGCCACGTTTGTCGAGCTCGTCGATCGCTACGCCGACCTGGGCGGCGGCGTGCTTCTCATGCCCACCGAGTGCAACATGCGCAAGCAGGCGGTGGCCGATCTGACGAGCCGCTGGGGGGCGAAGCTACCCGTGGGACGGATCAAGGAGACGGATCCCGACAAGCTCGGCGTACTCCACCACGCCAGCCAGCGCGTGCCGCTGGCCTTTACCGACCAGGTGGCTCCGTCGCCGGTGACCGAGGGCGTCAAGCAGATCTGGTATCCCTACTCGCACGCCTACAATGCCCAGCAGACGGGCCCCGTGGCGGTCGACGAGAGCTGGCAGGTTGTCGTCAGGGCCTCGGAAACGGCGATCACCGAGCCGGTCGATCTGGCCAAGTCGACGATGCCGGTTCTGGAAAACGCGTTCATCCGGCCCGAGGGGGTGAAACGGCCGGCCATCATGGCCATCCGCGAGCACGGGCGGGGCCGGATCGCGCTGATCAACCAGTGGCGGCAGCATTCGATCGGCTCGGGTACCCGGTACATCTTCGACCGGCAGGTGCTCAGCAAAGGAGTGGGAGACCGCCCGAGCCATTTTGGCCGGCTCCTGGAAAACACGTTCCGCTGGCTGGCCGAGCCCTCGCTCAAAAACGGCGCCCTGGGCGGATACATGGCTTTGCCGGGACGGCTCCTGCCGCCCAACCGGAATCCGGAAGTCAAGGAGCAGTACGCCGATCGGTTCTGGCCTTATGACGCCGCCGCTTTGGGCACGGTGACTCCCCCGCCCAACAGGAAGCTCTTCCGGGGCCTCCTCGGCGCGAAAACGAGCTACAGCTCCGGAAAAGGGAGCGTGGAGGAGTACGCCGAGGCGGCCGTGGCCTCCGGGCTCGACTTCCTCATCTTCATGGACGATTTCGACAAGCTCACGCCCGAGTCGTTCGACCGGCTCAAGGACGACTGCCAAAAACACTCCAACGAGAAGATCAGGCTCTTTGCCGGCTTCTCGATCGAGAACAACATCGGCAATCGCATGTTCTTCTACGGCCCCGACCCGGCGTGGATCCCCGACTATTGCCTCACGGGCCCCGGGAAGAACGTGCTCTACATCCAGGAGGAAGACGGCAAGGGAGGCTACACCGGCTACCTCACGCCCTTTTTGGATTGGGTCCTGGGGGCGTATCACGTCGGGAAAGGGCAGGTCGGCTACTACGACTTCGCGGGCAGTCCCCACGGGATGCGGATGCCCGACCTTCGCCTCTACGCCATGGCGGGCGTGCGCTATTACCGGGAAGGGCGGCTCGTGGAAGACAAGACCGACGACTATCTCACCACCGCCCAGGGGACGATCCCGCCGGCCCCGGCCAGCGTGAACGAAGTGCGAAGCCCGGACGAGCTGGCCCGGGAGGTGGCGAGCGGCCATGCCCTGCTCCATGCCGAGGCCCGATCGCTCGAGACCCTGTTCGGCGACGCGCTTCGCTGGACGCACCAGTACGACGGCCCCAACGTGTTCATGTCCGACGGCCCGCGGATTCTCGCCTGGCCCGGGTGCTACCGCGTCTGGACGCTCGGCGCCGAGGCGTTCGTGACCGGGCGCGCGGTGATGCCTTCGCCGCTTCACGTCGTCTCCGACCGGGGGCTCAAGGAAATCCGGATCAGAACGAGGTTGCGCGAGCGTTCGGATGCTCAACGCGCACATTGCGGCGTCATCAACACCGATACGAACCCGGAGGCATGTCTTCAGTGGGAAGCGCATCCGGCCGGCCCCACGGTGCTCGGGTGGAGTCAAATCCCGGGGGCC
>JBDRTC010000470.1:0-2751 GCA_043824335.1 Planctomycetota bacterium
ACGCCGAACACGCGGGAGGCCTCGCTCTTGCCCATCCCCGCCTTCACCGCCGCCACGGCCCGCAGCCGGATCGCCTCCTGCGCCGCCGGGATCAATTTCCGTCCATCTTGGTGCGTCGTCTTCATGCATGGAGGATGACACACATCCTACGATATGTAAAGTATTTATTGCATTGGTTAGTAAACTCATTTTGAACACCTGTTTTCACGAACTTATAGATTTTAGGGAGCAATTCGACCCGGACGGGGAAGTTAGGCACTACAACCCCTCGGGCGCCCACAACCTGGGCGGCGGACGCACGCCGGCCGCGGCGAAGAGCAACGGCGCCCTGCCGATGAGGTCGGTGCGAATCCGAAACCGGCCGCCCTCCAACTCCAGGTCCACCGCCTGCACCCGGCCCAGGTCGCGCAGCACGTCCAGCCAGGGGATGTCCATCCCCCTCTCATCCAACCGCCGCTGCAGGTCCACCTCCAGCCGCAGGGCCAGGAAGCTCGCCACGATGTGACCGATACGGTTCTCGTCGCGGTGATGATACAGCGGTCTCATCTCCAACGTCGATTTCTCCTCCCGGAAAGTCCGCTCCACCCGCCAGAGGCCCTTGTAACTCTTGGCCACTTCCGCCGTCGGCAGGTCCGTGTTGGTGCGCAGAACAAACTTGCCGTCCAGCCGCGCGTCGCGCTCCACCGCCGCCTCGTCGATCTCGAAGGCGTCCTTCTTCTTCTTGAGAAAGCGGGCGTAGCCCCGGTTGCCGATCAAATCCTTCGTTCCCTCGCCCGCCAGCTTGACCTTGAGCTTTTCCAGGATCGCCTCGCGCGCCAAGGCGTCGCGTTTAGCCTCATCGCGGTTGAGACAGACCACGTAACGGCGCTCATCGACCATCACATCCTTCACCTCCAGGTTGTCGGCGACGACCTGATAGCGTCCCGCCCGGGATAGCACCTCCTCGCTCACTTCCTTCTGCTTCCTCATCCGACAGCCCAGGACATACGTGTACGGCGCGGGCTCTTCCTCCAGCAGTTCTATGTTCTTGGCGCTGATCATCCCACGGTCCGCAACCACGGTCACCTCGCGAATCCGGAAACGTCCGCGCAAGGATGTGATCACCTGCCGGAATGAACCGCGGTCCGCCGTGTTCCCAGGGAAAAACTCCCAGGCGATGGGCCAGCCCCGGCGGTCCACGGCCACGCAGAGCATGACCTGCGGCTGGTCCGGCCTATGGTCGCGCGAGTAGCCGCGCTTGAAAACCTCCGTCTCCTCATCCCGGTAAATGAACGTCGAGGTCGTGTCGAGGAACACCAGGTCCAGTTCGCGGTTCAACAGGTCGCGGTCCTTGAGGAACAGTTCCGTCTCCAGCTTCTCGCGGACGCCGGCGAGGAAGGAGCAGGTCCGGTAAAGCTGATGCAGCTTGAGCTCGGAAAAGCCCGGACACTCCACCGTCGCCAGCCACGCCGAACCCTCCAGGTCCGACCCCGGATGACAAAGCCGTTGCAGGGCCAGAGCGAAACAGGCGCGTTCGATGTCGAACTCGAACTTGCGGTCAGAGGCCAGTCCCCGAAGAATCCGGGGCAGCCCCTGACGCTCCCACAAACGGCCGAAGACCAGCGCCGGACCCCAGGTGCGGGTGAGGCAGGAGGAAAAGCGTCCTTCCACAAAGGCGCGGTAGAGGTCGTAGGCGCGGCTGTATTGGGCCAGCCCATTCACGATGCGGTCGAGCTGTCCGCTCTCGAGCAGTTGGTCAAGCCGGCCAAGGTTAGCCACCACCTTCTGGCGCACCTTGGCCCCCTCGCGCGCCGACTGGACGATCTGGAGGTAGTCGTAGGAATGGCCCTTAACTTCGGAATGTTTCACCCGTACAAACATGACGGCAGTATGCCATAACGTTTGCGGATGTCAAGAGAAAATCGCATATGGTTTGCACTACATTTTCCACGAAAACCAGCCGAAATCCACATTAACCCCTTGAAATCACTCACACTGACCCCCTCAAATCGGCAAACTGCTGTTTAAAATGAGTTTGAACCCTCAGGGCTTTCGCTTCTCTCCACGGGAATCTGATCGTTTTCGGCTTCCATGGCAACCTCCACAAACTCTATCGTCCGTGGAGAACAGCATGGATCACAATACAATCAGCCGCAAGACGGGCCAGGGCGAGTAGTTACGCTCTTTCGTCATGGGTTTGACAAGCTTCGGCTTGACAACCAGCGCAGTCCTATCGTCGGGGAGTCGGAAAGGATAAAATAAAGCGCCGGCAAATCCGTCCATCGGACTATGATTGCATCCGACACCTGGCCACCCAACGGCGTCAAGGTCGGATGTCCTACGACCACGGCGGGATCGTCGGCGTCAAGACAGGCGCTCCAGACGCCGCCCGCCGCCTGCCCGGCCACAATCACTCCCGCTTCATCCTCGGCGCAGAAATCGGCGGAGTGCACGGCGCCGGGAGCAAGACCGATGCGCCATTCTAAAACGGGTGAACCTAGAACTACGCTGGCGGCGTCCAGGTTAAAAGACTGCAACAGGTCATTGCCCCGATTGTATTTTGCGGGGAAAACCGCGAACAATGCGCCGCTCATTAGCAGAAGACGCTCCGGCCCTTCGGCCATGCCGCCGGCCTGACCAAGACGACCGCCGACGCTCATGGAAAATCCCTCCTCATCGACCAAAACAGTGATTATCTCGCCCCAGGCTCGCGGCTGATCCTTTCCCCGGCAGGCCACATAGACCGGCCAGCCGCGCAGGTCGGCAAGTTGA
>JBDRTC010000471.1:0-7514 GCA_043824335.1 Planctomycetota bacterium
TTGCGAAGCTACCCTGGGATTTCTTCCGAGCCAACATCCAACAACCCCAACGGGGTTGTGTCACAACAACTCGTTCGGCGCCGCACGACGGAACCCCGTTGGGGTTCATGCTGGGAATCAGGGGTACCCGATTTCCCAGGATAGCTTCGCAATCCTGGGCTATGTGACAAAACCGCTTCGCGGTTTCACTGCTCACAAGAGGCCCTCGCCAGAGACTCGCGTAACCTGTGGGGGAACGACGAAAGCGCGGAACTCGTTCCCCTGCCCGAGCAACCCAAGAAGGAAAACTTCCATGGATCGGCTTCACGTTCTGTGGGTCGCGTTCCTGGTCACGGTCGTCGACGCGGCTTGCGCCCAGGACGCCCCAGACAACTTGGCCCTTCGGGCGACGCCTTCAGCCCAAAGCGCGGCATCGGCGCCGAAGGAAAAGTACGGCGTACTGCAACTGCTGGACGGCAAGGAATCGACGCATTGGGCCAGCCGGTCGGGATACGAGCTTCCCCACGCGATTCGACTCGACTGGCCCCAGCCGGTCGTGCTCGATACGGTCGTGGTCGATGTCTTCGCCCGAGAGGGGGCGAACCTCTACGCCTATTGGAAAGAGGCCGAGATCGAGCTGGACGGCGGCGAGAAGGCCAGTGTCCGTTTCGAGCCGGAGGAGTCGGGCTGGACCGTGCTGAGGTTCGCTAAGCCTGTGGAAACCTCGTCGCTCACGCTGCGGATCCTGGCCGTCTACGAGAGGAAGACGTACCTGGGCATCGACGAGATCGGTGTTTTTCTCGACCCGCGGCGGCTCATCGAGCCACCCAGGGAACTGGCCCGCCCCAAGCGGCGCGACCAGTTGAAGCCTGATCGCACCGCGACGAACCCGACCGTCTACGTCAACGCCGGCGATCTGGCCCGGGCCCGCCGCAACGCGGAAGCGACCCAGTGGGGCAACGAGGAGAAGGCGAGCATCCTGGCGCAGGCCGCCCCCTGGCTGGAGCACGACGAGGAGCACTGGCTCCGCTTCCTGCCCGAGCCGGGCGCGTGTTATGCGTATGGGTTCACGGGGTGTCCGATCTGCGGCTCCTCGTGCGGCACCTGGGCCGGGGCCCGATGCGTCTGGGACCGGCCCCGAACGGTCGCCTGCGCGAAAGGCCACGTGCTGCCCGATCTCGATCACCCCGACGACGGAACCGGCTACAAGGCCGACGACGGGCGCCTCCATTATCTTAGCGGCGTCTGGAACGCCTGGGTCACGGAACAATGGACCCTGAGCGCGCTTCCGAGCCTCGCGCACGCCTATGCCCTGACCGGGGAGGAGAAGTACGCCGAGCGGGCGGCCTTCTTCTTCGACGCCCTGGCCGGCATCTATCCGGAGTCGACCTCCGGTTCATGGGATTACCCCAGCCGTCCTCCCAGCGGCCGGTTCGCAAGACCCTGGTACCAGGTGGCCCGAAACCTGGTCGTGTTCGTCGATGCGTACGACCTGATCCGCTCCAGCAAGGCCCTGGACGAGCCCTCGCTGCGGCCCGAGCTCGAGGCCGCGTCGCCGGAGCGTCCCACGCCGCAAGAGCGAGCCGCGGGCACGCCCGACGCGAAGGGCCATTCACGGCCCGGCATGACGCGGCGCGAGAACGTCGAAGTGAACCTGTTCGAGGACGCCGCCTACTACTGCTACACGCACACCTTCGACGGCAAGCTCCACAACGGCCATGCCGACTACATGCGGGGCGCGTTGGCCGTGGGCGTGCTGCTCGGAATCCCCGAGTACGTGTACCATGCCGTGGAAAGTCCCGGCTCGATCTATGCCATGCTGGCCAACAACTGCGACCGCGACGGCCGTTACTACGAAACGGCCCTCGGCTACGCCATGCACGCCCGGGATTTGTATCTGACCTTCGTCGAGCCGCTCAAGAACTGGCGGTGCGACCGGTATCCCCAGGGAATCGACCTAATGGCCGATCCGAGGATGCGGAGCTTCTACTACCTGCCCGACTCGGTGATGAGCCTGGCCGGGCACGTCCCCAATTTCGGCGACTGCGCGCCCGACACCTCGCAGCGATTTCCCTCGGCGGCGCCGTTCTCTAAGCGAGACGCCGCCTTTGCCGAACGCCTTCACGCCGCCAGCTCGGGCCGAGAGCGGGAGGCGGTCGCCAGGCTGCTGGCGGTCGTCTCGGGCGGCGACGTGGAAGCGGCCCGCAAGGGATCGTCCCAGCGGCGCTGGCTCTTGTACCATGCCGACCCGCTGCCAAACGGCGCCCAAGGCGGGCTCGATGCCGATTTTCGGCGCCGCGTGTTTGGCTCGTGGTTCCTGGGGCAAAAGGGCATCGCCATCTTGCGCGACGGCGAGGGCCACGACGCTCAGGGAGCAATGCTTCGCTTTGGTCCCTCGCTCAATCACGGCGATCTGGACGACCTGGGCCTCATCTACTACGGCAAAGGCTGGCAGTTGACGTACGAGATCGGCTACGGGCTGGGAAGCACACACGCCCAGGTCGGCTGGGCCAGCCAGACCGTCTCCCACGCGCTGGTCACCGTGAACGAGGCGAGCCAGCGGGGCGGATCGGGCGGCAGCTTACACCTGTTTGCCGACCTGCCCGGCCTCAAGCTGGCCGAAGCGGATTCCCCGCTGAGCTATTCGTCGCAAGGCGTCGGGCAATACCGGCGCACGGTGGCCCTGATCGGAAACGGCGCGGACCAGTACGTGGTCGACCTGTTTCGCGTGCGCGGGGGCCGGCAACACGATTACGGCGTGGGTGTCGAGGGCCATGAGTTTCTTGCAAGCGGCATCACGCTGGGCCCCGAGGAAGAGGGCTCGCTTGCCGGCCTGGAAAACGTGTGGGGTGAAAAGATTGGTCCCGACGGCGACATCACGGGATACCCGAACCGCCCCTACTGGTCAGCCCCCCCGGGGAACGGGTATGGGTTCTTCTACGACGTGCGCCGCGGACCTGCCGAGGGAAGCTGCTCGGTCGATTGGTCTCTCGGCGGGTCGAACCGGGCCCGCTTTCGCGTTCATCTTCTGCCGGAGCCGGAAACCGAGGTCGTGGTGGCCAAGGCGCCCGGGCTGTACCCCCACATCCGCAATGCCGGCTATCTGCTCGCCCGACGCCGGGGGCCCGATCTGGTCAGCCATTTCGTCTCGGTGATGGAACCGTACGCCACGCGAACCGAATCGGCCGGATCGCCCGACGGTCCCGAGCCGATCCTCGACCTGGCCGAGCGCGTCGACGTGGAAGGCGGCGGCCCCGGACTAACACCGCTGGGGGTTCACACCCGACGCCTCGGCCGCGACGAGTATCTCTTTAGCGCCGCTCTTGAGGACGTCGAGAAGAAGGCCCAGACCGCGTTCGGCGAAGTCCGTTGGCGAGGGGCGGCCCTCTTCCTCGCGGGGAGAGAGGGCACGGTCGACACGTTGGACACGGTCGGCGCGTGGGGCGTACACGTCGCGGGGAAGCCGGTCGGGCCCACGCAGGGCATCTTCGCCGGCGCCGTCGTCGAGGCGAACTACGAAGAGCGATGGATCGAAGCCGATTTCCAACTTCCCCCGGGCGATTGGTCCGGCTCAGCGCTCTACTTCTCTAGTCCCGGCTACTCCCGCAACACGGCCTACCGGATCTACGCCGTCGAGCCCACGGCCCGGGGCACGCGGATCAGCCTCGGCCCCCAGTCGATGCTGCTCGGGCAAGGCCGCGTCCACCAGCTCAAACCCAATCTGATCCTGAGCGACGTTTCTCACGAGTATGGCCTGTCCGTCGTGGGCAAGAACACGACCCGGTTCTTTGACGGCAAGCTCCTCAAGAGCCAAAGCGGCGCCGCCACGCGGATCACTACCCTTGAGTTCGGCTCCCCGATGAAGCTCCACGTCGAGAGCACCCAGGGCTTCAAAACCGGCGACACTCTTTATTACTACGACGTCCAGCCGGGCGACCGCGCGGCCGTCGTCGCCGTGTGGGAAGGTCGTCCCGAATAGACCTCGAGGAGCACGGCGGGTGGCACTGGCCGCTCGCCGGCCAGTGTCGTCGGCTTGAAGCGGGCATGATGAGCCCACTGGCTGACAAGCAGCCAGTGCCACCCGTCGTAGATGCCGTCGCCGTCGCTCACTTCTCCCGGCGGTAAACGACCACGGCGGCTGCGGGTTTGTCGGGAAGAGCGATCGGCAGGCCGCCGGCCATCAGCTCGCGCCCGGTGACATGAGTGGCGCCGGGGGCGTCGAACACGGTTATGGTGTACTTGGCGTCGGGCTCGAGGTCGTGTAGCCTGAGCCGCAACTGTTCGACAGGGCTCTCCGCGCGGCGGAACGCCTGAACGGCGCCCTCGCCCCGCTCCGGATCGTTGAACTGCCAGGCAATCCACTCACGGTCATCCTGGCTGTAGGGCGTCAGAGGGTAGTAGTCGCCGTAGTAGAACCGGCTGAGCTCGCGCCACTCGTGGTAGAGCTTTCTAAGCGCGTCGTAGTCGATTTCCCGAATGCGGACGTCGACTCCGCATCCCAGGCTCGGGGCGGCGTTGCTCCAAAAGGCGTAGGGCTCGATGGCGGTCAGTCCGCCGCCGTAATAGGGCGCCGCCGCGCTGGCCACCGTGCCGGTACCGTGATAGGGGAGCCAGAGCGAAATGCCGTAGGTCATCGACTGGTGACCGATCGCTTCGTAGGCGTAGTCGCTCCGCCAGAGCGGCACGGCGCGGCGCATCGTCTCCAAGTCGTTGCGGCGCCCGCCGCTGGCGCAGGAATCGATGAGCATGTTGGGGTGCCGCCGCCGAAGCTCGTCCCAGTAGGCGAGGTAGCCCGAGACGTGCTTGTTCTCGGTGATCCCCTGCCGGTCCGCCGTGTCGGCCGCTCGCCAGAACGCGAGCGGGTCGATGTTGAAATCCTGCCGGTAGAGGTCGATCCCCTGCTCGGTCAGGAGCTTGTCGACGTGATTGGTGAGCCACTCTCGGGCGTCCGGGTTGCCGAGGTTCAATAGCCGCGGGCCCCCCTCGCCGGGCCTCCCTTTGCGGTCGTAAGGGCGAAACGTGCTGCTCTCGGGCGACGGCCCGGGCTCGATATGGCCGTAGCTCCAAAGGACGCCGGGGTTCTCGTCCGGGTCGAACTCCTTGGCGGCGTCGTACGTCTTGCCGGACGGGGCCGTCAGGCGGATTTCCAGGCCGGTCGAATCGCAGATGTGCGCGCCGTTCCCCCAGCCGACGGCGAAATCGAGCAAGTCGCCTTTTGCCAGAGCAAGCTTGTCGTCGAACGCGGCCTGCTTCTCCGGCCCCCGGGCCTTGACCGCTCCGTCGAACACCGACCGGCCGCCGGCGAGAACGTGGACGTCGGTGGTCGTGTCCTGGTCGATGGCCGAAAACGCGGCCCGGACCGAATACTCGCCGCTCTCCGGCGCCGCGAAGCGGACCACGCTGTACTGGCCCTTGGGTCCGGGATGAAACGCCAGCGAGCCCGGCTCCCAGCGGATGTTCGCCATGAGTCGCGCCTGCGAGGCGGAATTGTGCGATACGCACGGATCGCTGCCGCCCAGCTCGCTCGCCGACCACGAGCACATCCCGGCCAGCGGATTGTTCTGGTTCGGCGAAGACGTTAGGAGCCACTCCGGGTGGTTCTCGTAGAGCCACGTGCCGGGCATGACCCGCTCCGGCTCGAACCAGACCAGGATCTTCACCCCCTTCGAGTGGGCGTGGTCGCTGATGGGACGGAACCCATTGGGGAACCGCTTTGGATCGACCTCCCACGTGCCCACCTGCGGCCAGCCGTGTTGTTGGATGTACCAGCCGGCGTCCATCCACCAGTAGTCGATCTTCAGTCCCTCCTCCAGGTAGCGGTCGACGTGCATGATCTGGTTCGCTTCGTTGGCGCCGATCATCTCCTCGTACGCCCGCGAGCTGGAGGCCACGAACTGCGGCGGTGGCAGCTTTCCGCCCGGCTTGGGCATGCCGTGGGCCATCATCCACCGCCGCCACAGGTTTTGCGAGCGATAGTAGTCGCCTTGCCAGAACTCGATCACGATGAGCGGCGAGCGGATTTCCTCGCCGGGCAAGAGCTTCGTGTGCACCAGCTCCTGACCGGCGCGGACGCGAACGCCGCGGTCCTCGTGGCGGACGAACTCGCCGGCCCATTGGCCCGGCCAGCCGACGACGACGATCACCCCCTCCTCGCCCCACTGAAGATTGAAGTACGACCAGTCGGTGTTCGTCGGACGGCCGCCGGCCCCGCCGAACCGCGCCGTGGCCTTCGGCGGCAGGGGCGTTTCCCGCGGACCGTAGTCGGACCGGTTCGCCTGCGAGCCGGCGGCATGGTGCAAGAGGAACTCTCCGTCGCCGTCGCCACCCCGCTGCCACGCAGTGTCCAGCGCTTGCACGTTCTCGAGGATCTGTGTCTCGGAACCGGCCGTGTTGCGAAAATAGAGCGTCCATTCCACCGTGGGAAAATCGTGGTACTCGATCGCTTCGCAGCGGACTTGGAGCCCGGTTTGCGGATCGGCGTACTCGACCGTGTGCTTCGTGCGGGCCGGGTCAAGGTCTTCGGCCGTCTCGATTCGCTCCCACGCCTTGAGCAATTCGACGGACGGCCTGCCACCATAGACGAAGGAAAAGGGAAAGTCTGCGGGATCGGGACTCAGCAGTCTCTCAGCGGCAAAGCGTTTCGCGGCGTCCAATTCCTGCGGCGTCGGCGCAACTCCCCACGCCCGGTCGGCCCGGGCGACGATCAGCGCAAGCGCCAGAAGCACAACGAAACGGCACAAGCATCGTCGGGCTTTCGCAAGTTTCCGGTGCACGTCGATTCTCCTTTGCAGGCAGGTGTGGGCTGTATTAGGCTTTGTCGGAAAACCCTGTCTCCGGGTGGCACTGGCTGCTTGTCAGCCAGTGTGCGTCTTGGGGCAGATTCAGCGGGATGCACCGGCTGACAAGCAGCCAGTGCCACCCACAAATGCGACCGCAACAAAAATGCTAGTTCGCCTCACCCCACAAGTAAAACGGACAGGCTGAGTCTAGCTCGGCGCGCCACCGGCATCAAGTTCCCCGGCGGGACCTTGCGGGGCCGGCGTCCGGAGGCAAGAATGGGCCCGTACGGTCTGGACTGCGGCCGGGCGAAGATCGAAGCGCGAATCCCCACTCCCAGGAGGCCCGACGATGAAGCGACGCGATTTTCTCAAAACGAGCGCCCAAGCCGCCCTCGCGGGGGCTGCCGCCGCGGCTTCCGTCCGCCCCGTTTCGGCGGCCGAAGGCGATGCCGGCGAGGCTCACGCGGCGTCGATCCTCAAGAGCTACTCGGCGGAGGATCACCGGCGGCGGCTCCAGAACATCGGCGTTTGCGAGCGGGGGATCCGCTCGTCGATGCGGAAGCACCTGGTCGCGGACTACTTGCCCGGCCAGTGCTGCTACAACCTGGGCGAATACCCCTGCCGCAAGCCCTGGGACCCGGGCGAGTACGACGAGCGCGAATTGGATCGGCTCAAAGAGCACGGGATCCAGTTGATCCAGGTGTTCGACGAGTGGAACGATTCGCTGCGGCTTCTCGGCGGAGACAAGTTCACGGC
>JBDRTC010000472.1:0-4350 GCA_043824335.1 Planctomycetota bacterium
TTTGAAAAGATGCTCTACGACAACGCGATCCTCGGCCGGGCGTATCTCGAAGCGTACCAGGCGACCGGCAAGGACCTCTACCGCCGCGTGGCCGCCGGAATCTTCGACTACGTGCTCCGCGACATGACCGATTCACGGGGCGGATTCCACTCGGCCGAAGACGCCGACAGCGAAGGCGAGGAGGGCAAGTTCTACGTCTGGCGCCCGGAGGAGATCACGGCCGTTCTCGGCCAACAGGAGGGCGCGCTGTTTTGCCGGTGCTACGGCGTCTCGGAAGAGGGGAACTTCGAGGGAAGCAACATCCTCCACGTTCCGCGAGACCGGGAAGCTCTGCTGCGTGCCGAAGGCATTTCCGAAGCGGAGTTGGAGGACCGCCTCGCTCCGCTTCGCCGCGAGCTGCTGGCGGTGCGCGACAAGCGCGTTCGGCCGGTCAAGGACGACAAGGTCCTGGCCGCCTGGAACGGGATGATGATTTCGGCCTTCGCCCGGGGATATCAGGTCTTGGGCGACCAGCGGTATCGCAGCGCGGCGGAACGAGCGGCCGATTTCGTTCTGGCCCAGATGGTGCGCGAGGGCGTCCTCCTGCGCACCTACCGGGCGGCGCCCGACTCACCCGAGGGGGCAGCGAGCAAGCTACCCGCCTATCTCGACGACTACGCCGAAATGGCCGGCGCGCTGGTGGATCTCTACGAGGCCACCTTCGAACTGCGATGGCTCGAAGCGGCCGACGAGCTTGCCGGCAGGATGGTGGCGGATTTTTGGGACCAGGAGGAAGGCGGATTCTTTTACACGTCCGCCGCCCACAAGGACCTCCTCGTGCGGACCAAGCCGTTCTTCGACGGCGCCGTGCCCTCGGGAAATTCGGCGGCCACCCTGGCACTTGTGCGTCTGGGGAAGCTTCTGGATAATCAGGACTACCTGGCCAAGGCGGAGAGAGTCCTTGTTTCGATGCGGGACGCGATGGTCGCTCAGCCCCGAGCCCACCTCGATCTGCTCTCGGCAGCGGACTTTTACCTCCGCCCCACCCGGGAGATTGCCGTCGCCGGTAAGCCGGATAGCGACGAGACCCGCGCGCTCCTCGATATCGTCCACTCGAGGTTTATCCCCAACAAGATCCTCGCGGCGGTGGAGCCGGGCGGTTCGGGGGCCGAAGCGGTCCGGGAGAAGATCCCGCTCCTTCGGGGAAAGACGATGATCTCGGGAAAAACGACGGTCTACGTGTGCGAGAACTTCGCCTGCAAGCGGCCGGTGAGCGACGCGGCGGCTCTCGAGGGCTTGCTGGAGGCGCTTCGATAGTCGCGCACGGTGCGTTTGGCGAGCGATCCGTCGCCGATCCGCGTCGGCTTTTGGCACGAAAACCCCAGCCCTCTGACAATCGAGCCGCCTAAAAACAGGAAGTGACGCCGTGGAGTGCAAGAAAGGAAAATCGGGAGTCAAGCCGAAGCCGGGCCGGTACCGGTGCGAAAGGTGCGACGCCGTTTCCAAGAAGAAGAAGCACCTGTGCAAGCCCAAGAAAATCAAGGACACGCCGCCACAAGACTGACGTTCCCCAGGTGTGAGCCTCGCCATGAAAGAGTACTTGCTTGAATCCGTCCAGGATTATCACGTGGTGGTGCAAGCCCTGATCGCCACCCTGTTCACGTGGTTTGTTACGGCGGCCGGCGCGGCCACAGTCTTCTTCGCCAAAGGGTGCAACCAGAAGCTCCTGGACGGGATGCTCGGCCTGGCGGCCGGCGTGATGATCGCCGCCAGCTATTGGTCGCTTCTGGCGCCGGCCATCGAGATGTCGGGCGGGGATTGGATGCCGGCGACGGTCGGTTTCCTGGCCGGCGGCATCGGCCTGTACCTGGTGGACAAGATCCTGCCTCACCTTCACTTGGGGCTGGATATCTCCGAGGCCGAAGGGATCAAGACCTCGTGGCAACGGAGCGTTCTGTTGGTGTCGGCAATCACGCTCCACAACATCCCCGAAGGGCTGGCCGTGGGCGTTGCCTTTGGAGCGGTGGCCCACGCGGATCCGGCGATGGCCCCGGGGCTGACCCTCGGCGGAATTGCCCTGGCCATCGGCATTGGAATCCAGAACTTCCCCGAAGGCTTGGCCGTCTCCATGCCGCTCAGGCGCGAGGGCATGGGACGCTGGAAGGCCTTCATGTACGGGCAGGCCTCGGGCGCCGTCGAGCCGGTGGCCGGCGTCGTGGGCGCGTGGCTTGTCCTGGTGATGACGCCGCTGTTGCCGTATGCCCTGGCCTTTGCCGCTGGGGCGATGATCTTCGTGGTGGTCGAGGAACTGATCCCCGAGTCGCAGCGTAACGGCTTCAGCGATTTCGCCACCCTGGGGGCCCTGGGCGGGTTTGCCATCATGATGACGCTCGACGTAGCGCTCGGTTAGCCCAAAGCTTGCGTCTTCGCACCGCGACGCGCGTCTGATTGTTGACCGGAGTCCTCAGCTTGGTCGTTTTGGGCCCGCGGAGATGTCCTTCCGCGGCCTGCCAAAACGGTTGTCTTTTCCAGGCGTGCTCGTTGGCATGCGCTGGGGCATTGGATATACTGCCTGCGTCAACAGACGTAATCGCGAGGAAAGCGTTTCCGCTCACCGAGAGTCACTGTAGCATGCCGGGAGTTTGGCTGGGCCGTTTCCGTTCTTTGAGAAAGGAGTGTGCCGCGATGAGTTCCACCCAGTGTTGCCGCCTGATGGGCGTGTGCATTCTGGCACTCGCGTTCTTGGTGCCGCTTTTGGGCTGTCCGGCGGAAGAGCCGCCGGCGAAGTCTCCTGCGCCTCCGGTGGCCGTCGAGGCCGAGGAGCCGGAAGCGGAACCGGCCGCCGAGCCCGCCGCCGAGGCGGAGGAGGCGCCTGCCGCTGAGCCGATGGCCGAAGCGGAAGAAGAGCCGGCCGCCGAACCCGCTGCCGAGCCGGCCGCCGAGCTTCCGAAGGTTCCCTTGGGCTTGCCGCCCGTGCCGGTCCCGGAAGATAACCCCATCACGCCCGAGAAGGTTGCCCTGGGCAAAATGCTCTTTTTCGACACCCGCCTGAGCAAGGACGGCACGGTCTCCTGTGCCACCTGCCACGACCCCAAGACGGCCTGGACCGAACCGCACGCGACGAGCACGGGGATCGGCGGCCAGGTGGGCGGAGCCAATTCGCCCACCGTGATCAACGCCGCCTACGGCACGACCCAGTTCTGGGACGGCCGTGCCGCGAGCCTTGAGGAGCAGGCCCTGGGCCCCATCGAGAACCCCATCGAAATGGGCCACACGATGGACGCCATGATCGGGGACCTCAGCCAGATCCCCGAGTACCAGGAAGCCTTCCAGAAGGTCTTCGGAACCGGCGTCACGCAGGAAGGGATTGCCAAGGCGATCGCCTCCTTCGAGCGACTGGTCCTCAGCGGCAACTCGCCCTACGACAAGTTCGAGGGCGGCCACGGCCAGCGAGACGCTCTCAACGAGGCCCAGAAGCGCGGGATGGCGCTGTTTGAAGACGTCGGCTGCTCCACCTGTCATGCCCCGCCCGTGTTCAGCAACTACCGCTTCTACAACGCAGGCGTCGGCATGGACAAGGATCCGCCTCCCGAGGGCCGCAAGGCGGTCACCGGCGAGGAAGGCGACTTGGGCAAGTTCCGCGTGCCCATGCTCCGCGAGGTGGCCAACACCGGCCCCTACTTCCACGACGGAAGCGCCGCGACCCTCGAAGAAGCCGTGGCCCTGATGGCCGGCGGAGGCAAGGACAATCCCAACCTGTCGGGCATGCTGAAAGCCCTCCGGGGGGCGGAACTCACCGGGGAGAACCAAAAGGACCTCGTCGAGTTCCTCAAGGCCCTCTCGGGCGAGTTCCCCGGCAAGGACGATCTGTAATTCAGAAACCGGGTGAGGCGGGCCATCGACGTGTCCCTTCAGCCCCTTGTGAAAACCGCACCTGAGCGTTCGTCCGGGGATGTCATGAGGTCGCTCCTAACTGCGGCCGCGTTGGTCGCCGTTATCGCAAACGGCGTGGCCGTGATGGCACAAACGGCGCGGTCCGACGAGCCCGCCTCCGGTTGCCTCGAATGTCACCAGGGCATCGAGCCGATCCGTGAAGCCAGTTCTGGAATGGCGGAAGAAATCCTCGCCCTGGGCCGGACAAAGGACGATCCGGCCGGCTGCGTGGTCTGTCACGGCGGCGACCCCAAGGCCAAGGAGAAAGAGGCCGCCCACCAAGGAAAGGCCTTTTATCCCGATCCCGGCAGCCCGTGGATCAACCGCCGCACGTGCGGATTGTGCCACCCGGATCACGTGCGGGTCCAGTGGCACAGCCTGATGCTGACCGAGGCCGGCAAGATCCAGGGAACGGCCTGGGCCTTCGGCTCGCTCACC
>JBDRTC010000473.1:0-10369 GCA_043824335.1 Planctomycetota bacterium
GACTGCCGCCCGGTTAGATCCATCGCAGCCGGCGATCACGACCAGCAACACCGCCAGCGGCGCCCAAGAAAGGTTTCTTCGAATCATGAACATCTCCCTCCTCCTTCGCAAAGGTCATAGGGGATAGAAACAAAAGGATTGCTGCCACGTGCCTTGGGCACATTCATCTTACCCTAGTTGCTGCGCTCGTAGAAACGGCCCTAAAACTGCCCAAGCACTTCGCCGCCGCGAATGGTGGCCAGCTGCTGCCAGGTTATCAGGTTGATCGTCTCGCTGACGAAGCGCGCGGACCCATCGCCCAGCACGACCTGGACCCCACCCGGGTGCCTGCTCCGGGCTGAGCACGAGTTGTTAAGGGAGTTACTGCTCCCGCCGCCTGACGGCAGGTTCTGGTCGGGCAGGTTCTTGCACCAGCCCCCGCTCGCTGTCACGTAAGGGTAGCAACGATCGGGGAGCCTGGTGTTTGGGCCCAACTCGGTGAAAACCATTACGCCGCAGGGCTGGTCGCTATAAGCCTGCCCGCGGTAAAAACCCGCCGGGCCCGTGAGGCTTTCCGCCATGCACAACGTGTTGCTGGTGCCGTCGGTCATGTCTCGAAACTGGGTCGTCCGATTCGCGTCGAACGTGGCGTGAATCGAAGGATCCGGCAAAGCTCTGCCCGGAATACTAAGGTCGCTGAGCTGGAAACCGTTGAAAACGCCGGAGTAGTTGCTGTAAGGCCACGTTTGAGGAGGCGAGTACCCCGGGTCGGTGATTGTGGGGCCTGGCAGCCCGTCACTGGGGCACAGCCAGCCGGGGATTTCCGCCGCGGTCGCCTGGCGATTGGCATTCGCCCACAGGATTCTCCAGGGCAAATTGTCAAAGCTGAACAGGTCGTAGACGTTGCCCTGCTCGAGGTAGGGCAACAGGTGATAGTTGAAGTTCTGCCGCGCGGGGCGACCGTACAGCCCCCCCGGCCAAGTCACGCCCGTTGGGAAACACTTCTTGGAGTCATGGTAGTTGTGCAGCGCCAAGCCCAACTGCTTCAGATTGTTGCTGCACTGGCTACGGCGGGCCGCTTCGCGGGCCGCCTGCACCGCCGGCAGGAGCAGGGCGATCAAGATGCCGATGATCGCGATCACCACCAGCAGCTCGACCAAGGTAAAACCTCCAGAACTCTTCGTACGCATGGCAACACCCTTTCGTAAAAAATGAAGACGACTGGGGCGGCCACCGCTTAAGCCATACGATGACAAGCGGTCGACCGTACATACAAGAGTAGCAGGAACGAAGATGGCGAGAGGCAGAAAGCACTCGCCCTTACGGTTCCACACACCTCCACCATGCTTGGGCAAGACTTGATTCTGACGGGCGCGCTTGCGAATGAAACGCCTTTCCGAATTTCTGGAACTTTAGTTTCATGATAACTGCTACTAGGGTTACATAGTTTACCCATCCTGTCAAGACACGGGGGCGACATTTTTTTCTGGCCTCCCGCGGCCACACCGCGTGCAAGCCCCCGGGGAACGGCAGCAGATCGGAACTTGTGGCAGCATAAGGAGTTGCGCGTAGGCGATCGGGGAGTCGCACCCGGCGGCACAATCCGACGCGGCGATGCGGCGGTTGGCCGCTCGGGCTCGACTTGCGGTCTTCGGGGCGTTCCTCATGGTTTTCCCGATGTTTCCCCGGTTGCCTTGCCGGTGATCCGGAACCCATCGACCACGGGCGTGGCGGCGGTTTCTTTGCCGCGGACCAGGTCGAGGCGTACGCGGACCGCACGCGGGGCGCCCTCGAGGCTGTCCAACGGATACGTGTTGACGCCGTCCCGGACGGGAATCTGCACTTCCGACCGGACCGTCTGAAACCCATCGTTTGAGGTCTGGACCGTTGCGGTCACCTCGCCGTGGCTCAGTTCGGCGGCCACGGTCAAGTCGTTGAGCTTCGCCGGCACGGCCCAGTCATAAGGCGGGCTCTGATAGGTCCCCGACGCGGCCCGGTCGCTATCCGCCTGCTCGAGCGCGACGAAACTCCGGTTCCCGAAATCGATGTTCGACGCCTCGGCGACCGCGCCGGCGCAGGTTTGCAGGTTCCAGTCCATGACCCACAACAGCGGCACATCGAGGACCTGCTCCAGCGGCTCGATATGCACCTTCTCCCCTTCGATCTTTACGCGATGGCGGCGGCCTTTGTAGAGGAGTTCGGCCTGGGCCCCGGGCCAGCCTTTGGGCAAGCAGGGCGTTACTTCGAGTCGGTCCCAGGTCGGCGTAATCCCCAGGATCCCATGGATCGCCGCGGCAGTGACAACGACCATGTCGGCCAGGTACGGCTCGCCGTCGCCCTTCGGCTCCGCCGCAATGGTGAACGCGTTGTCGCCCGCCCAACTAGTCTCTCTGGCTCGCTCGGCGAAGCGGCGGAGTCGGTGATAGGCACCCTGGGCGTCGCCGGCCCGGGCCCGGCCCAGGATCTCCCAGTACGTCTGGCAGAGCAGGGTACCCCCGTTCATGTACGACCCGTAAGCCTGGCCGGTGTGGTCCGAGGGGACCGGCCAGAGCGCGGAGAGGCTGGCGAAGCCCTGGTATCCGTACTGTTTCGCCAACTCGGCGATTCGCGCGTCGGCGGTGGCCACGATCTTGCGTGCCTGCTCTGCCGAAGCGATGCCCACGGCGATTGGCGGCCACTGGCAGAGATCGCAGAAATAGGCGACCGGCTGGCCGCCGGCGTCGATCCAGTCGAGGTAGCGCGGCCCGCCGGGCAGGTCCTCCCTCCAAAGGATCTCGTTGAACGCGACACGAATCGATTCGGCCAGGGTCCGGTACTCACCCGCCTTCTGCGCAGCTCCGGCCGCCTCTTCCATTTCGGCCAGATCGCCGGCCGCTTTGTAGAAAAAGGCGTTGTAGTAGCCGTTGACCCCGCTGGTGCGGACGGCGTCGTAGTACCAGTGGGCCCCCACGTTGTCCAGCTTGAACAGTCCCTGGTCGTTGCGCCGCCGGACGAAATAGTCCAACATTCGTTCCAGGGCAGGGAGATTCTGCCGCACGAATGCGAGGTCGCCGCTGTGCAAAAGGTACGCCCGGGTGCCGATGATCGTGTGGAGATTGTCGTCGACCCATTGGCCGCCGTGGTTGAAGCCGAAATGGGCGCGCCCCGCGTCGTCCAGCGTGCTGAAGATATGTGCCAAGTGCTCCCGCATTGCGCTGGCCGCGTCGTAGGGGCGCGAAGACAACCGGCCTGCCGCCGGGATGCCCGCCGCCAAGGCCATGCCGTACATCCAACTCGACCCGGCGTAGTAGACCCCATCGGTCTCGTTGCCGAAATCGAATCCTTTTTGGTCATTGACGGCCCCGCCGTTGAGGACCGACCCGTAGAAATCCTTGAGCGAGGCCTCGGTTTCCTTGTCCGGCAGAGTGACGGCCAGTTGGTAGCCTGTGGTTTGCTTGTCGACGGCCCCGATCTTCAGCGTGATCTGCTCGACCTGTCCGGCGGTGTGCGTTTGGGCGGCGCCGCAGGCCGTCACGGCGCCGGCCTCGTTGAGGAACGCGTAACTCCCGCGCCGATACAAGTGCCCCCCCTCGACTTCCAGCCGAAGGTCCGAGGGGCCGTGCCAGTTGGTCCACAGCTTGTAGATCGCCCAGGTGTCGCGGTCGCGAACCGTCTGGACCAGGTTGTCCGATTCGGAGGACCGCACGGCGCGACGGATCAGCGCGTACATCGGGCTTGAACGCGCGGCCAGGTGGAAGGGATCGTACCAGATCGTGCTGGTCACCGAATTCTTGCGTTGGATGGCATCGAAACTGAAAAACAGCCCGGGACTCCCCGACATCACGCAGGTCAGATCTCTCTGCCAACGCCGCACAATCTCCCAAACGAGTTCCTCCCCTTGCACGGAGAGCGTCCAGTCTTCGGTCGCCACGGCCTCCTCATCCTTGCCTGCGGTCAGCTTCACGCCCGTGAGCCGGACGACCGTCCCGCCGTTTTCGGCGCTTTGCTGCACGTTTTCCGGCGAGTCGAGTCGACTCTCGTAGCGTGTCTGGTCTTGTCCGACAACATACGTGCAACCGCCTTCCGCCCAGGGGCGCCGAACCCGAAACCGACCGTGAGGGGACCACCGGGGGTGTCGGGTGTCGGCCAACAGCGACTGGGCGTTCAGGCGCCCGTCCGGCCCGCGGAGGTACAATCGCACCAGCGCCGGCCAGGTCACGTTGACCTCGGCTTTTCCAAACGGTCCTTCGAGGGTCACGACGTGCGGCGTCAGCCCTGGGGCTTGCACCTCGACTTCGCCCAGGCACAGGTAGCCCTCGTATTGCGCCCCTTCTTGGCCGCCCTCCGGAAACAGCAGCCTCACGTAACGCGCTTTCGTTTCTTCCGGCAGCACGCAACACGACTCCCGTGCGTCCTCGTAGGGCTGTCCGTCGCGGGGAATCTCGTCGGGGCCGATTGTCCGTACGTCTTTCCATGAACCCTCTTTTCCCGTGAGGCTGGTCTCAACGACCGCGCTGGCCGGCGGGCAGTGAACCTTGTCCTGGTACCGCGCCCAGGTGATCTTCACTCCCTGGATGTCAAAGACCTGCCCCAAGTCCTGCTGCCACCAGGCGCCTTTGTCCTGCCCCTCGAGTGTCTGCCAGTAATTGCCGTTCTCTTCGGCGATCCCATCCGCGGCCTGCAGAGCGCCGTAGCCGGAACGAAACTCGCTGGAGGCCGTTTCTTCGTGTGCCGGTTGTGCTTGGGCAACGTGCGTGCCGGCGAGAACGGCTAACACAACCACCGCGCCGCTTATCCTCCGCTTCAGACGTCTTGCGGCAGTCACGGTTTTCTCCTCATTATCGAGGTTCTTGTTTGACCGGCTCGCCCGTGATCCGGAACCCATCGACCACGGGTGATTGGTCGGCTTCATTTCCCCGGACCAGATCGAATCGCACGCGAACCTCGCGAGAGACGCCCTGCAAGGCATCCAAGGGATAGCTGTTCACGCCGTGGCGCACGGTGATCTGCACTTGTGACCGGACCGTCTGGAATCCATCGGCGGAGGTTTCTACGGTCGCCGTTACCTGGCCGCCGTTGAGCTCGGCGGCCACGGTCAGGTCGAGAAGCCTCGCGGGCACAGTCCAATCGTAATCCGGGCTTTGATAGGTTCCCGCCTCGACCCACCCGTCGGGCGTCGCCTTCAATCCGACCGAACCCGCGTACGGTCCGGCGAACTCCACGTTGGAGGCCTTGGCAACGCCGCGAGGGCTCGTTTTCAGGTTGAAATCCATCACCCACATTAGCGGCAGCTCCAGGATCTGTTCCAGCGGCTGGATTTGTGCCTTGCCGTCTTCGATGGTCACCCGATGGCGGCGACCTTTGTAGAGGACTTCTACCTCCGCCTTGGACCAGCCCTTCGGCAGTTGAGGATTGACCTCCAGTTGCTTCCACGTGGGCGAGATGCCCAGCACGCCGTGGACGACGGCTGCGGTGGCCACCACCATGTCGGCCAGGTAGGGCTCGCCGTAGCCGCCGCGACTCGGCCGTGCCAACATGTCGAAGGAGTTGCTGCCGCCGGTCCAACTGGTCTCGGCGGCGCGGCGGGCAAACAGCCGGACTCTGCGGTAGGCGCCCTCTGCGTCGCCGGCGCGGGCCCGGGCCACGATCTCCCAGTACGTCTGACACAGCAAGCTGCCGCCGTTCATGTAGACGCCGAACGGATGAGTCTTCCCGGCGGGGTTGTACTTCTCAGGCACCGGCCAAAGGGCCGACAGGCCTGCGTAGCCCTGGTACCCGTATTCGCTCTCGATTTGCTTGATCCGGGCGTCGGCGGTGGCGACGATCTTGCGGGCCTGCTCGGGCGAGGCCAGACCGACGGCAATCGGCGGCCACTGGCAGAGATCGCAGAAGTAGCTTACCGGCTTGCCTTCGCGATCGATCCAGTCGAGATAACGCGGCCCGCCGGGGGCGTCTTCCTTCCAAAACAGCTCGTTGAACGCCTCCTTGATCGACCGGGCCAGGTCCCGGTATTCCGCGGCCTTTTGCGGACGACCGGCGGCCTCCTCCATTTCCGCCAGATCGCCGGCGGCCTTGTAGAAGAAGGCGTTGTAGTAGCCGTTGACCCCGCTGGTGCTGATCCAATCGTAGTACCAGTGGGCACCCACGTCATCCAGTTTGAACAGTCCTTGGGCGGTGCGGCGTTCGATGAAATAGGCCAACATGCGTTCGAGGGCAGGGAGGTTTTGCCGGACGAAGGCCAGATCACCGCTGTGCAACAGGTAGGCGCGCATGCCGAGGATCGTGTGCAGATTGTCATCCACCCACTGTCCGCCCTGGTTGTAGCCAAAGCAGACGCGGCCTTTGGCGTCCTGGGTACTGAGGATATGCGCGAGATGCTCCCGCAGCGCCTGGGCCGCGTCATAGGGGTGGGACGACAACTGCCCCGCCGCCGGCGTGCCGGCCGCCACCGCCATGCCGTACATCCAGCTCGATCCCGCGTAATACCAGCCGTCCGTCTCGTTGCCGAAGTCGAATCCCTTCTGGTCATTGACGGCCCCACCATTGAGGACCGACTGATAGTGATCCCTAAGCGCATGTTCGGTCGCTTTGTCGGGCAGCTTGACGGCGAGTTGGTAGCCGGTGGCGAATTTGTCGACCGAGCCGATCTTCAGCGTGATCTGTTCCACCTGTCCTTTGGTGCGGGTCTCCCGGGTGCGTGCGCCCGTCACGGCACCCGCCTCGCTGAGGAACGCGAAACTGCCGCGTCGATAGAGGTGCCCGCCTTCCACCTCCAGCCGGAGGTCGGACGGGGCATGGAAGTTCGTCCACAGTTTATAGATTGCCCACGTATCCCGGTCCCGAATCGTCTGCACATGGTTTTCGGAGATCCGCCGGGGCGCGTTCTGCAAGCGGTATGCTTCGCTCGGGCGTGCGGCAATGCGGAAGGGATCGTACCAGAAGGTGCTGGTCACCGAGTTTTTCCATTGCCGGGAATCGAAACTGAAGAACAATCCCGGGCTGCCCGCGCAGGTCCACGCGAAATCCTTCTCCCACCGCCGCTCGATCTTCCAGATCAACTGCGGCGCGTCGTCTGCAACGGACAACGTCCAGTTCTCCGTCGCCGCGGGTTGGTCGTCCGCGGCGGCGGCGAGTCGGATTCCTAGGATTCGCAGCGTTTTCTTGGGACCGTCCGCCGCCAGTTCGACCTTCTCGGGCCTGGCCAGACGACTCTCGTAGCGCGTTTGGTCGTCCGCCACAACGTAGGTGTAGCCACCCCTGGCCCAGGGTTTGTGGCCCGTGTGAGCCAGCAGCGATTGGGCCGTCAAGCGGCCGTCCGGCCCGCGGAGGTAGAGTTGCACCAGGGCCGGATGCGTGACGTTCACCTCGGCCTTGCCGAACCGCCCCTCGATCGTGACGAGCCGCGGCGTGATCTCGGGCCCTTGCGCCTCGACTTCGCCCAGGCATAGATAGCCCTTGGTTACGTCCCTTGCCCCTGCCTGGCCTCCGTCCGGAAAGGCCAACCGCACGTAGCGGGCGGCAATTTTTTCCGGCAGGCGATAGCTCCACTCGCGACCAGCCTCAAACGACTTTCCGCCCTGAGGAATCTCGTCGGGCGGGATTTCTCGCGCGGTTTTCCAGGAGCCGTCTTCCGCGGTCAGACTGGTTTGCACGACCACGCTCGCCGGCGGGCAGTGGACCAGGTCCTCGCACCGCGCCCAGGAGATTCTCAGGCCCTGGACCTCAACGACCTCGCCCAGGTCCAACTGAAACCAGGCGCCCTTGTCCTGCCCTTGCGGCGTCTGCCAGTAGTCCCCGTTCTGGTCCGCGGACCCGTTGGCGGCCTGCGCTGCTCCATAGCCCGGTCCCCACTCGCCGGAGGCCGTGACACCTAGAAACTGTGCCCTCGCAGCACGCGGGCCAACTGCAAGAACCATCGCAAGGATCGCACCGATCACCGCCCACCAGAATCGCAATGCATTTCTCATGGTCCGTTTTCCAGGAAAAACTGCCGCGCACTCGGGGACAAACCCGGAGGCTGCAACGGACTCCCAGCGTTCGCATTTCGCGGTGCAAAACCGAAACCGGCTACGAACCGGCTGCGGCTGGCTTGGCCGTGATTCGGAACCCGTCGACCACCGGGCTTGCGGCCGCCTCTTTGCCGGGCGCCAGTTCGAGGCGGACGCGCACCGTGCGAGCTGCGCCCTCGAAGGAGTCCAACGGATACGTGTTCATGCCGTCCTTTACGGCAATTTGTACTTGTGACCGGACGGTCTTGAACTGGTCGTCCGAGGTCTCGACCGTGGCGGTCACGCCGCCTTGGTTGAGCTCGGCCGCCACCGTCATGTCAGTGAGTCTCGCCGGCACGGCCCAATCGTAGGGCGGGCTCTGATAGCTTCCCGACGCCGGGTAACTCACCGCCGGGCTGCCGTATGGCGAGGGATAGTCTTGCTGCAAGCTGAACGCCTGCGGCTTCAGCGCCCCTCGGAAAACCGATACCTCGTCGAGCAAACCGACAAACGCAAAGTCGCTCCGGCCCAAGCTGCCGAGGGCCAACGGTTCGGCGCTCTCGGACGGCGAGAGCGAGGAAATGTCCACAGGATTTTCCGGGCCCGGGGTGCCGTCCGGCGTATCCAGCTTTCCGTCCAGGTAGAGCGACAACCGCTGCGTCCCCCGATCAAACACCGCCGCCACGTGGTGCCACTTCCCGTCCGCCATGGGCAGGCTCCCCAAGGCTTCCTTGAACTGCCCTCCGTTGTCCATCAGCCATGCGGCCAGCTTGCCGTTTTTCACGTAGACGCAGAAGGCCCCGGGCTTACCGATCATCACCGCGCTGCCGGCTGCCTCCGTATTGAACCAACACTGCACGGTGAAGCTCTCCGCGGGACCGGAGGCCAAGCTGCCGTTATCGGAAATGGTCACGTAGCTCTTGTCGTCGAAGCGGGAGCTCTTGCCCGCCGTGCCGTGCCCCGCCTGCCCGCGGCTGATGCCTTCTCCTTTGATGGTGCCGTGGTTTTGGTGGGGGCTGGCGTCCTGCACGGGGCCGGCTTCGTCGTCCAGTTTCCAAAGGCCCAACGCGCCTTGGTCGTCGAGCACCCTCTTCAGGGCGACGAAGCTCAAGTCCCCGAAATCCACGTTCGACGCCTCGGCGACTCCGGTGGGACTATCTCGCAGGTTCCAGTCCATCACCCAAAGGAGCGGCAGATCAACGACCTGTTCCAAGGGTTCGATCCGCACCTTTTTCCCTTCGATCGTCACGCGATGGCGGCGCCCCTTGTAGAGGACTTCAGCCTGGGCCCCGGGCCAGCCTTCCGGCAAGCAGGGCGTCACTTCGAGCCGGTCCCAGGTGGGCGTGATGCCCAGCACGCCGTGGATCACGCCGGCGGTGACGGTGACCATGTCAGCCAGGTACGGTTCGCCGTCCCCTTTGGGCTCTCCGGTGATGGTGAACGCGTTGTCGCCGGCCCAACTCGTCTCTTTGGCTCGCTCGGCGAAGCGGCTGAGTCGGTGATAGGCACCTTCCGCGTCACCGGCCCGGGCCCGGGCCACGATCTCCCAATAGGTCTGGCAGAGCAGAGTGCCTCCGTTCATGTATGTCCCGTAAGTCTGCCATTTTTTCGCATCTCGACGCAAAAGCGGGTTGACGTCATCCGGCACCGGCCAGAGGGCCGACAGCCCCGCATAACCCTTGTAGCCGTGCTCTTTCTCGAGTTGGGCGATCCTGGCATCGGCGGTGGCCACGATCTTTCGCGCCTGCTCGGGCGAAGCGATGCCCACGGCGATCGGCGGCCACTGGCAGAGATCGCAGAAGTAGGAGACCGGCTGTCCCTTGGCGTCGATCCAGTCGAGATAGCGCGGCCCTCCGGGCGCGTCCTCCTTCCAGAGCACCTCGTTGAACGCCTTCTTGACCGACTCCGCCAATGCGCCATACTCTTCCGCCTTCTCGCGACGCCCCGCCGCGGCCTCCATTTCCGCCAGGTCCACGGTCGCCTTGTAGAAGAAGGAATTGTGGTAGCCGTTGACCCCGCTGGTGCTGACGGCGTCGTAGTACCAGTGGGCGCCCACGTCGTCCAGCTTGAACAGCCCCTGTTCATTGCGCCGCTGGATGAAATAGGCCAACATGCGTTCCAGGGCGGGCAGGTTCTGGCGGACGAAGTGCAGATCGCCGCTATGCAGCAGGTAGGCCCGGGTGCCGATGATCGTGTGGAGATTGTCGTCCACCCACTGTCCGCCCTGGTTATAACCGAAATGGGCGCGACCCTCGTCGTCCAGCCTGGTAAGAATATGCGCAAGGTGCTCCCGAAATGCCCGGGCCACGTCGTATGGGTGCGAAGACAACTGTCCGGGAGCCGGCGTGCCGGCCGCCACCGCCATGCCGTACATCCAGCTCGAGCCCGCGTAATACCAGCCGTCGCTTTCGTTGCCGAAGTCG
>JBDRTC010000474.1:0-8593 GCA_043824335.1 Planctomycetota bacterium
GAGCCAAAGAATCGCCGATGTTCTCGTCAAGACGCCTCAACAGGCAAAGCTGGGAGGCCGGCTCCCCCTGGATATCTCGGTGGTGGACGACGCCCAGGAGCCCGTTCGTGCGGTCGTGCCAATACAGGTCGAGATACTCGACACCAACAACCGGCCGGCCGAGTTCAGCGGCTTCTATGGCGCCAAGGACGGCCGGCTGACGGTCACGGCGGACCTGGCCTCCAACGATTCCGTGGGCCAGTGGACGTGGCGTGTGACGGAGTTGGCGTCCGGGATCACCCGCGAGGGCAAGATCGCGGTGTCGCAGGGCGAGAGGTGACCTCTCGGCGCTACAACGCCCTACGCCAGGATCGGGTGGACCACGCCGCGCTCGGCCATGCGGCGGGCCAGCAGGCAGTGAAGCCCCTCATCCCCCGCAGCCACAAGGTTGGTGACCACAGTGCTCACACTCGTACAACCTTGCTTCTTCTTCATGGGGATTGACGATCACCGGCATCTCTTCAGCCAGGTTCACCAAGGCAAGAGCTTCCGTCACTTTCGTCACTTCATCGGCAAAGTCTTCCACCCTGTTGTCCTCCTGGTTGGCGGCATTCAGTTCGCACGGGGGCGTTACGATGGCAAGTTGGGCAAACCCTCCGGCTTCCCAATCTTACTTCACGCGACGCTGGGGCTGCGTTCTTCGCGAAGAGATTAGAGAGGCCGGTCCGTTGACTCGGCGCGTGAATCGGCCCCGACAACCTTTTCAATCCTCTTTATCCGTTCAGTCGTCACTTGTCCCTCTCGCGTTGCTTCCGGGTTTGTGCAAGCTATCCTTGAGATATGAGCACTCCACCGCAGGAAGACTGGCGTGCACAAGCTCTGCGCAACATGGAACTGGCCGAGGAGCCGGTTCCTCAACAAGCGCGGCAGGACGGCCACCTGGGCCTCGTGCTCGTGAAGATCGCGCTGTTGATCGCGATGTCGGTGGGGCTGGTGTGGTTCGCCGGCTGGGGTTTTCTTGCAGCCCCGGCGTTTGCCGCCTGGTACTTCTTCTGGCCGCGTTAGTACCGCATGACGTTTGAGCTGGTGGGTGGCACGGGCATCTTGCCCGTGCTCCGGCCCAAACACTGGCGAGACGCCAGTGCCACCCGGCCGCCATTCTGCAAAAGTCCAGTTCTCACTTCCCGGCGGTCACGGCCGCGGTTCGGTCGCGCTCCGAGCAACGCAGGCGGGCCTCCTGAAGTGCCCGACGCGTGGAGACTTCCGGGTAGCTCGCCGCCAGGCTTTCGAGCGGTTCGACGCAGGCGGGGTCGGCAATGCGGCCCAGGGCCTCGGCGGCGGCGTGACGGGTGTCGGGGGCGTTTTCCAGGTTGCCGACGATGCCGAGGAGCACGGGCACAGCGCGGCGGTCGCCGATTTGACCCAAGGCCCACGCCACGGCGGCCCGCCAGCAGGGCGTCAGATCATTGTGCAGGAAGAGCACGCCCGGCCCCAGCGGGTCGGGACGGCCGGTGGCGGCTTCCGTCGGCTCCTGCTCCAGCGCCGCCACGAGCGGACCGGCCGACTGCGGGTCGCCCAGGTTGCCCAGCGATCGCGAGAGGAAGAAGCAGACCCAGTGCTTGGCCGGCAGTTCCAACACGACGGGGATGCCCGTATCGAACACGCGGGGGATTTCGGTCGGCTTCGCCCGGTATCGCTCGAAGGCCGCCAGGATGCGCGGCTCGTACGCCCGGTCACGGCAGACAAGCGAGAGGATTTGAGCGGCGCGGTTTTCGGCATCCGGGTGTCCGCCCCAACAGCGGATGGTCGTGGAGACGGCCTCCTCGATCTCCTGGGCCCGCGTGGCCTGCGGGTCACCCAGGATGGCTAGGCAGGTCTCGACCACGGCCGCCTCGGCCCCGTGGCGGCGGATGACGCGGCCGACGAGCGTTTCGCAGTCGTCGTTTCTCAAAAATAGCGCGCGGTCCGGGTCGATCGGCACCGAGCGAATCAGATGGGGGAGGATGCTCTGGGCTTGCGTGGACCCCAGCGCGTCGAGTGCCTCGGCGATGAAATAGTGCACGGGCGAGGCATGGCAGGACATCAAGGCGTCGTGATCTCCGTACCAGCGCGTGTAGCGGGGGTAATCCGTCAGCCCGGCGAAGGCCTCGACCAGCGCGGCCTCGGCCTCCGGCGTGCCGATCCGGCCCAAGGCTTCGACGGCGGCCTCCGCAAGAAACAGGTTGGCCGTCTCGGGATCGCTGTGGTTGCCGATCGTTTCGGAAAGCATGAGCACCTATTCGGCGTCCCCGAGATATCCGAGCGACCGGGTGGCGGCCTGCAAGGTTCGCGGGTTGACCGGCGAGAGGGAGTTGAACCGGGCGGCGTCGCCTTGATTGCCGGCTTTTCTCCATTCGGGAAGCGGGTTGTTCTCTCGCTCGCGGACCACGTACCGGCGTAAGGCGACCCGGGCCGCTGCAGCGCCGGTGTGTCCCAGCGCCACGGCCGCGCGGCGGACGACGTCGCGGTCGGGGCTCTCGATCCGCTGGACCAGATCGTGTTCGATTTCGTCCCAGGTGGTCTTGTCGAACCACTCTCGCCATGCCTGAGCCTGCCGGGCCCGTTCGTCCCCTTCGACGAACGGGTTGAAGGGCTCCGCATGCCCGGTGAGGTTTTCCAGTGCCACGGCCGCCGCTTGCGCGACCAGCGGGTCCTCGTCGGCGAGCGCGGCCAAGAGCGGCCCCACCGATTCCCGCCAGCCGCAGGTGGCCAGTGCAATCGCCGCCGCCACGCGGACCTCGCGGCTGGCATCGTCCAGGCACTCGGCCAGGGCGGGCGCCGCGGCGGGGTCGCGAAAGATCGACAGGCGTTGGGCCGCGGAGAGCTTCAGCCCGGCATCGTCGCCGCGAAGCTCGTCGACCAGCGCGGCCACCTCTTGGCGACCGGTCGCCAGCGGGTCGGACGTCTCGCCGTGGCGATTGATCCCCGCCACTTCTCGGTAACGGTCGATCTGCAGGTTCATCAGGCCGGTCACCGCGGCGTTGTTTCCCCGGAAGCGGTGCGGCCGGCCCCGACCGAGCAGTTTCAAGGGGCGAGTCCCGAGCGCCAGGGGCAGCGGACCGGCACTGACCGGGGTGGCTTGGCGGGTATGATGACAGCCCACGCAACCTCGCCGCTCGCCGGGGCGCACGTAGATCCACGACATCTCGTTCAGCTCACTCCGTCCCTCGGCGTCGACCGCTTGCAATGCCAGCGGCGTGTCGGCCGGGACTTCGACGGAGAACGAACCGTCGGGGGCCAGGGGGACCGTGCCCAATTCGATCGCTTCGCTGCCGGCGTGGACAATGTACGAGTGCGACGAGCGCGTCGTCAGCCCCTTGCCGGCGAACACGCGGATCGCCCGGACGTGCGACCAGCCCGCCGTCGTGTTTTTCGTAAGTCTCGCGTTTTGGCAAAAGAGAAAACCGGTTGCCCCCGGTTGCCCCACCGTTCTCCGATCGACCTTCTCCGCCACCAGGGGCGGCCGCGGCCGCGTGCCGAGGTAAACGGGCGAATGGATCGCCGTATCGGGCGACTCGTAGAAGATCGAGAGCGAAGGCGGCTGTTTGCTCGGATCGAGCACCCCGATCTTCCGGTAGCTGAGGTCCTCGACGGTGCGCGTTTCCTTGCCTGCCGTGAGTTCGACCGGAACTCGGATGGGAGTCGTACACAAGAGCCGGCCGTCGGGTAGCGCCGCCACGTCGCCCGCCTCCAGGCGGTAGTGGCGGAGGGCCTTGTGCGGATAACCGAGTCGGCCGATGGTGATCCCCGGGCCGGAAACGAAGGCCACGCGGCCGTCGGGCATCGGCGCGGGGCTGCCGCAAAGATTCGCCCGCAAGCGGCCGCCGTACTCCGGGCCGTTGTCGAGCCCGAACTCCGTGTAGCCCCGGGTGCCGTCGGGGTGGATCGCGTGCAGGAGCGTTTCCACCTTGCCGCGGTCGAAGAAATCGTCCGTCCGAATGAAGAGGATCCGCCCGTCGGCCAGCACCTCCGGCTCGTTGTCGAAGATGATGGTGTGGGTGAGGGGCTGGATGTTGCTGCCGTCGGCGTTCATCGCGAACAGGGCGCGCGAAGGCGGGTTGTGGTACTCCTCGAAGGTCCCGGCGCGCGTCGACGTGAACACGATGCGCCCGTCGGGCAATTCGACCGGGTCGATGTCGTGAAAGGGGCCGTCGGTCAGTTGCTCGGGCGGCCCGCCGCCGGCAGGGACGCGATAAACGTGGAAGAGCGGATCATCTTCCCGGGTCATGGAAACGAGAACCGACTGGCCGTCGAACGTAACGCTGGGCGAACCGATGGCCCCTTGCCCCGCGTCGAGCAACAGCCGCGGCTCGACGCCCGGCCGTGCCGGCTTGAGCAGATAGAGCTTGCGTCCGACTTTCATGGGCGCAGGCAAATCGTGTTCGGGAAACGTCCGCGCCTTCCGGGGGTTGAAGATCGTCACCGTGAGACTGTCGTACGACGTGCCGGTCGGTTGCAGCGGACGGTAGAGGCTCGAATCGTCGCCGAGAAAGACGATCGCCTCGGGCCAGGGATAGTCGGCCGACGATCTTTCCAAAGATTCTTCGACCACCGGCCCGACCCAGCCTTGCTTGGCGGCCTCTTCCAGAACCCGCTTGGCGGCCTCGTGGACTTTGCCGACCGGCGCCCCGGCCGGCTCCGCGGCGGATTGGACCGCAACCTTGTTCCACGGCGCCGCGCCAAAGTCGCCCATCACGTGCGCCGCGTGCCAGTGGGAGTCGTCGAACTTGGCCTGCTGCCAGTTCGGCTCCTCTCGGGCACTGGCCTTCCACGTGGCGTCGCTTGTGAACACGATCTCTTGCCCGCCGGCCAGTCGGGCCACCAGCTTCACGATCAGCCCCGCCGGCCCGGGAAGCGTGTTGACCGCCTCGATCGCCAGAACGTTGCGCCCCGGCACGAGCAGTCCGGAGACTTCATACCGCTTGGGCTGGCCCCAGGCGTTGTTGCTAACTTCACACTCGCCCACGCTCAAGCCGTTGATGTGCAGCGCGAACAGGTTGTCGCAAGTGATGATCACTTCGGCCGAGGCGACCTCGGCGCCCTCCGGCAGCGTCAACTCCGCGCGGACAAAGCTCACACCCGCCGGCAAAGAGCCCAAAGCGCCATCCGATCCCGGCAAAGCCCAGATCCACTTCGCCCCCTCGAAGCCGATCGGCGGAGGTTGCCCCAAGGCCGTGGAAGCAAGAATCATCACGCCGATTGTAACCAAAGCAAAACGCTTTACTTCCATCGCCAACCTCTGCATGCCGGGATGCTCAATGTCAGGGCTCTACACTGTACCCTACCGCCGTGGTCCCCGCAACCGAACGGCAGTTCCGCTCGCCGGATCGACGCGGTCGTCCGATGGCCCAACCCGCGCCGCAGCGTGAAGACGGTGGCCGACGAGATCAACAAGTTCATGCTCCACGACGCGGGGCTCGATACGGGGGCAAGAAGTCCCTATGCCCGCGCCGAAATCCACGTTACAGCGGGGGATAGCATGCCCCAGCAGGGCGGAATCTTGCCGGTCTGGTCAGTCTGGAGTGGTCCCCGTAGAATGGGACTACGCCGGTAGGCCCGACACACTGTCACGATGCCTGGGAGACCCAGCCGTGGAACTATCCATGAAAAAGACGTACCTAGCGCTCTTGATCGCCCTGTTGATTGCCGCACAAATGGCGATGCCTGCCCCCTCGCTGGGGCAGGTTCGGGCGGAAGCGATCCCGGGGGAGCCGTTCGGCGTGGGACGGGTGGAGGTGGTTCTGCCGGAGCGAATGCTGCCGGAGGCCTTGGGCATTGCCGGGCTGGGGCTCGCCGAAGCCAACGGCCGCGTGCTCTACCCGGCGGTCGACGCCGGACTCTTGCGCTCAACGCTGGTCAACGAGGTGAAAGGCGCACTCGATAAGCTCAGCCAGGCGGAGCGGCCCGCCGGACGGATTCTGGGAGAGATCGGCAGGCTCTTGAATCCACCCCCCAGGGTGACCATCTATTTCCTTTTCCAGGGCGACGGTCCCCTGGAGTTGACGCTTCAGACACGCCGTGTCGACACGTTCGTCGTCACGCCGTCGGGCGATCGGACGGCTCATGCACGACTGTTCGATGCGTGGTGGCGGCAGTACACCGCCTCCTCCGGCCCCTTAATGGAGCTGCTCGGCTGCCCCGACTATCCGCCGCAGGTCGAGAATTACCTGAAGGCGATGCTCGCCCGCCGGCTGGGCCTTCCGCTTCCCCAACGGCCGCGGGACGAGTCTTTCGAAGAGACGATCGCAGACGAGCTGGGCCTCCTGCTGGGCACGGAGTCGATCCGCGTGGCCCTCGAGCGGGACCGGTTCCTGGGCCCAGCGGCACCGGCAGAAAAGGCCGACCAGCCCCTCCCCAAGCCCGTTTCCGTCCCGGAGCTTCAGGTCCCCGAGCCGCCCGAAAATGTTGCGGTCGAACCATTGGCCGCCCGGGTGCCGGCCGAATGCCTGTACGTCCGGTTCGGGAGCTTTTCGAACTTCATCTGGCTTCAAGACACGCTGGGCAAGTGGCGGGGCGATCTCGCAAACCTGATCGCCCTGCGAGGGCTGAACTACGAGGTGAAGCGCCGGATCGAGCAGTCGCTCGTGATCGAAATGTCGGTGCTCGGCCGGCTCGTCGGCGACGCAGTCGTCTCCGACGTGGCGATTCTCGGCACCGACGCGTTCTTCCAGGAGGGGGGCGCGTTCGGGGTGCTGTTTCACGCCCGGAACAACCTGGTCCTGGCGGCCGAGTTCATGCGCCAGCGGCACGAGCGGCTCCAAAAGGGAGACGGCGTCGTCGAGGAGAAAGTCACGGTCGAGGGCCGCGAAGTTTCGCTCCTCTCCTCGCCCGACGGCTCGGTCCGATCGTATTACGTCGTCGACGGCCAGTTCCACTTCTTCTCCCGGTCCGAGGCGCTCATGAAACGTTTCCTGGAGACCGGCTCGGGCAAGGGGGCCCTGGGCGCGTCGAAGGAGTTCCGGTACGCCCGCAGCGTCATGCCGCTGGATCGGGAAGACACGGTGTTTGTGTACCTCTCCGACGCGTTCTTCCGGAACTTCGTCGGGCCGCGTTATCGGGTGGAGACAGTCCGGCGGATCGAGGCGATGGCTGACATCGAGCTGGTCCAGCTCGCCCTGCTGGCTTCGGCGGCGGAAGAAAAGCCGGGCGGCACGATCGAGCAATTGGTTGCCGGCGGCTTTCTACCTCCCAATTTCGGCGTCCGTGCCGACGGGAGCCGGACCGTGCTGGCCGACGGCGAAGTCTACGATTCGGTGCGAGGCCGGCGGGGCGCGTTCGTTCCCGTGTCCGACGTCGAATTCAACCGGGTGAGCCCGTCGGAGGCCGACGCCTACCAGCGCTTCTGCCAGTTCTACCATTCGAACTGGCAGCGGCTGGACCCAATCTCGGTCGGCATCAAGCGGCACGCCCTGGAGGGCAATCGGGAACGGGTGGTGATCGACGCCCGCATGACGCCGTTTTCCCCGGCAAACTACCAGCGGGTCCGAAACGTGCTCGGTCCGCCCGATTCCAAGCAACTGGCCGCCGTGCCGGATGACGGCGTTGCCCTGGAGGTCGTGTTCACCAACCAGCGTGTCTTTGGCGGACTGCGGGAAATCCACCCGCCGTCGACCGATTGGATCGACTTTGGACTCTGGCGGGGGTTCCGCGACTTCCTGGTCGGCTACGTGGGCACAACCGGCGAGCTGGGCCGGCTGAGCCCGCTAAACGTGGGCATCACCGGCCCGCCCAACGACGACGGTTACTCCTCGGGCCCAGCGGGGCGAATTTGGCGGCGGGACTACGGCGAGTTCACCCTTTTTTCGCTCCAACCCGACGTGCTCGCCACGGTGTCGCCGGAGTTGCGGTTTGAGGAAGCCGAGCGGCCGGCCCAGATCCGTCTGCGCATCGACGACGTCTCCCACGCCCGAACCACGCCCATGCTCAACAACATCGGCTACGCCCGTGCCCGGGAAACCTGCCTGGGCAACCTCCGCCTGATGCACGACCTGACCCAGCAGTTGCACGTGCCCGGCGAGCTTTCGAGGGACACGGCCGAGTTGCTCTTGGACGCGAAGCTGGTCTGTCCGTTGGGTGGGGAGTACGTGTTAAAAGAAATCCCGGCGGGGCCCGGTTTCTGGACCTCCACGGGCCTGGTCGATCAAGCCACCGGCGGCCTCTTCACGACCGAAGCTCCCGAAGGCTTCGTGGCCCCGCCCCTGAGTTGGTTCCGCGGTCTGGAACTCGACGCCGCGGCCACGCCCGAAGCGTTCTCCGTCCACGCCGAGATCGTGATGCAGTCGCCCGAGAAGCAGCCGGAGAAGAAAGACTAACGCCCGGGACGGGGTGGCATGGCGTCGCTTGCGTCGCCATGTTTGCCGGCACATGCCCACGCTTCGCGCGAGGGCATGCCACCCTGGCCGCGACAAGCGAACCAGTTTTCCGACGGAGCCTGGCGTTCGGGAGTCCGCTCCACTCTCACCCCTCGCCGCGCCGTCTCCGGTTCGCGTTGTCCGACGAACCCGCTTGGGGTATAATCCGCGGCGCCAATGGCGATGCGGAGCGAAAAACCTTGAGGGAGACCCCGGCCACGCCA
>JBDRTC010000475.1:0-3339 GCA_043824335.1 Planctomycetota bacterium
CCCCGCTGTCAGAATTGAATCGCAACCCTAGGAAAAACTGGTATAGGTGAAAACACCGCGGGGACGTTTGAATGGGCATTTTCAGGAAGGTCCCATTTGAAAGGAGTCCCCGCGATGGCAAGTCATCTTACCTTGGAAGAACGTGAGGTCATAGCCCACATGCGCCGGGCCGGAAAAATGCAAACGCAGATCGCCGAGCGGCTCGGCCGCAGCAAGAGCTCGATTTCTCGCGAGCTGCGGCGCAATCGCAGCCGGAACGGCTACTGGGCGGTTGCGGCCCAAGGGAAGGTCGAGCGGCGTCGGAGTGAGCGGCCGTGGATTGCCAAGATGCAACGGCCTGAAGTGCGGCGTTATGTGCAGGAGCGTTTGCGGCAGCGATGGTCTCCCGACCAGATCGCCGGACGCTCGCACAGCGACTTCCCACACGATCGGCGGCGGCAGATTTCGCACCAAACGATCTACACCTGGATTTACAGCGAGCAGGCCCGAGGAAAGCACTGGCAGCGTTATCTGCGGCGTCTGGGCCGGAAGCGGCCGGACTGGGAAAACCGGGGGCGGCTGCCGGCCAGCGTGAGCCTCGAGAGACGCCCCGCGGTCGTGGATCGCCGCGGTCGTTACGGCGACTGGGAAGGGGACACGATCGTGGGTGCCAATCGCCGCGGCGGGGCGGTTACGCTGCTCGAGCGGAAGTCGGGATATGTGCTGCTGGGCAAGGTCCCCAATTTGAAGGCGGCAACCGTCCGCCAGGCCGCTGCCCAACGATATGCGACCACGCCTGCGGCCCTGCGAAAGACCCTGACGCTGGACAACGGCAAGGAGTTTGCCGAACATGATCAGTTGGAGGTGGAAGCTGCGTTGAAGATCTACTTTGCGAAGCCCTACTGTGCGTGGCAACGCGGTACGAACGAGAACACCAACGGCCTGATCCGCCAGTTCTTCCCCAAGGGCACGGACCTGGCCAACATTCCCCAGCATCGGTTCACCAAAGTTCAACAACTTCTCAATGACCGCCCGAGAAAACGCCTAGGCTATCGAAGCCCCAACGAAGTTCTTGCCTCACGCCTAAAGGCTGCAATTGAGACTTGACAGCGGGACCTCAATCAATACGCGGATATTGTCTTGGCAGACTATTTTCCCATGGGCGGACATGTCGACGGGCATGCGGCCGTGGAGGATCCCTCCGTCGTGGACAGAGACTTTTCCCAGTTCGTCGGCCTGTATCCGAGAAGACCGAGCAACACGAAACAGGATAAGCCGTACCGCTTCATTTCAGTTTCCTACCTTTCTCGTGTTAGCCTTGAACCGGCGTCAGCGTTTATAAATCTGCGAGTGGATCTTTGCCGTGCCCTTGACTCGACAGACCGACAACATCAAATAGAGGCTCGGGGTCCCGGTTGCGACTACACGAGGCGACCAACCCCCCGCACCGATGCGATCAGTCCAGTTGGTCACGCCATCGGGGTACTGACCCCGGTTATCGACGTCAATCTCGACGACTTCCCCTTTGGGCGGATTGCTCATCGCGGTCGACATCCAGATGAGAGTCCACTTGGCGTGGAAGTAGTTCGCCCCGCGGGTTGAATCGTGGCGTGAGAAAACCATCATGAAGCTCCCGTCGTTGCGACGCGCGACCCAAGGAAAGACCTCCATGTCGGTGGGCGTACTGAGTGTCGAGAGCGCCCGGGGCTCCTCCCAGTTCGTCCCCTTGTCGAGTGAGCGAACCACGAACAGATCGCTTGTCCCGTTTTTGCTTCGCACGGCGCCGGAGAAGAACACCAGTAGATTCCCCTCGGCGTCACAGGCAAGATTCGGAGCAAAGTCGTTGACCGCGCCGGTGGTGATTTGAACCTCGGCGGACGGGTCCCACGTGAGACCGTCGACGGATCGGTTGTACCAGAGGTGCTGGAAGTTGTTCGGGGGCGGAGTCACTCGCATCCACACCAGATGGAACGTGCCGTCCGACGCCTGCAATAGAGTGGGATACCAGTCCTGGAAGTCGTGGTTGGTAACGCGGACCGGCTTCCCCCAATTCAGTCCGTCGGCCGAGCGGGCAGCGAAGATCTCGGCGTTGCCAGTGCGATTCGAGAGCCATGCAAGGTGATAGCTACCGTCCCGTGCCCTGGCCAGAGCGGGATCGTCGTCCTCGCCGGATTCAGTTCCCAGCGGCAACATCGTGAAGTCCGTTGGCGCAAGCCTCTCGCCGCTCGGCGAGCCCTCTTGGGCCCAATCGCCAACTGACCGACAAGCGAGCAATGAACTCGCCACGACTATCCATAGAATCCCTCTCATGATCGGACTCCTGTTGGGCAGAGCGGGCATTATTCTCCAGCAGGCACCCGCTCGAAGAACCGGTAATACACGTCGCTATTTTCTCCCTTGTCTGTTTTCTCTTCTATTTCATCATGGACGTAGAAGACGATGAATCTCTCCTCCTCGGCGGGGACGACGCGGACCGAAAACCCTTTCACCGGGGCAGTAGCCCGTTTGACCTCGGCCCAGAGCCGGTTTAGCCTGAGAACGTCAACTATCTTATCTTGGCGTCTTCTTCGGTGGCTAGCGCCTGGGCGGTTTTTTTGTCTCGGCAAGGCATTTTGCCCGTGGGTACACAACATCGGTCCGTACGGATACTCCGAGATCAGCATGGTGTTCATCTTTCACCCGGTGGCCTCTTTCTTGCTCCCGCTGGCGGTGACCTGCCCACTGGCCATTGCCGGCATCTGGCTGCACCGCAGGCGCGAACCGCTGCCCGGCGACGCGGTCCAGGTAGACGGGCGGGAGTTGAGGCTTGTCAAGCTTTTGTTCGCCATGCTGCTTGCCCTGGCTCTCGTTCTGTCGCCACTGGCGGGAAATCCGGCCCTCTTCCTCCCCATTGTCCTGAGCTTCGTTATCTGGACACCTCTGGGGTTCCTGCTGACAACCGCTTGACGTCAAAGGACTCCTTCGCCGACAATTGAGTACTCAAAGAAGCGGGATGGCAGGACGCATCGTGCGGAAAAACGTCTGGGCCACCCGCGGGTTTGTTTTCGGGCTAATCAATACCTCATAACAGCAAAAGGAAATAGGATGATTACCTGAAATCGTATTCGAATGGCTTCAGCGGTTACGGTAGTGGTCGGATTGCTTTTTGTGGGCAACCGTCTCGGAGCAGATGAACCGACCCGTGCGGAAGGAAGGCCAACGAGCTTGGAATTGCCAAAGAGCCGATCTTTTCCTCGTGTCCTATTCGCGTTGCACCGCTGGGTAGGCTAACCATTCGCGGAGAGACCAGACATGGTCGGTCAGTCCTGCGGCCATGGCGGGAGAACGAGGGGCCCAGCGACCATCGGACATCCGGACGCG
>JBDRTC010000476.1:0-3110 GCA_043824335.1 Planctomycetota bacterium
CCGGTGGTGCTGGCCGTCACCGTGGTCGAGGAGCCGCCGGCCCGCGAGCCGGAAGCCGAGGAGTACGACGAGTTCGGCAATCCCGTGGGAGAGGGGGCCTATGAGTAGCTGTAGCCCCAAAGTGATCCGACCGATTAAAACGCTCGTTCTCGCAGGGCTCGTCGCTTGGGGGGTGTTTGCCTGGTGGACGCTCCGCGAGGCGCGCCGGGCCGGGGCCGTTTTGGGCGACTCCCTGACGGCCGCCTGGCCTGAAGAGGGGGCTCCGCAGTCCGGCACGCGACGGCAACTGCTCGACGCGGCCCAGAACCTCCAAGCCGGCGAGTTTCGCGCGGTGGTCGTGAACCTGGGGCCGGCCAGGCCCCCAACTTCTGCCGAGAAGATCGCTGCTGAGCGGTTTTTCGCCCAGTCGCAGGCCCTCCGCAAGCGGTTCCTTGCGGCGGCCTCCGCAGCCCAGGCGGAGGAGACCGACGGAGCCGACGTTGGCGTCGTCCGCAACGCCCTGGCCAGGGCGTTCGCCGCGGCAGCCAGGAACGACGCGTCCGGGGTCGCCGCGCAAGTCGAGCTGGCCGAACGGGCGCTGGATGAGGTAGGCACCGCAGGTGGGGCCGGAATCTTTGCCGGCGACGCCGAGACGGTCGCGGCGCTTGTGCACCGGATCGAGCCCGCGTTCCAGCTTGGGCGCGAACTGTTGACCGAGGGGCAGGCCGCGGTCGAGAAGCTCGTTGCCCGGGCAAGCTGGCATAACCAGGCGGGGGAACACCGAAAGGCAGCGTCGCTCTTGAACCTGGCCGCCGGACTCTTGGGCGTGGAGCCGTCGGGTCCGGTCATTGCAGAAACGCCGGAGTGGTTCGCCGCGCTGGCCCAATCGCCGACCGGCTCCGTCGCGGACGCGGAGGCCGGGGAGGCGGTCGAGCTTGCGGAGGCGATGGCCATGTCGCTCTCGCCCTCCGAGGTGGTGACCGGTCTGGTCGAGAAGGCCCGACGCGAGCTTGCCGCGGACCGTCCGGCCGAAGCCCACTGGTGGGCGTCCACGGCGCTTGCGGCGATGGGAATGACCGAGGAAGCAACCGTTCGATGAACACGTTCTCCTTCAACTTGTCCGACTTCGTCTTGGTTTGGTGGGGGATTCTCTACGAGGCGATGCCCTTCGTGGTGATGGGCACGCTGCTTTCGGGGCTCGTGGAGCGGTGCGTGTCGCGGGAGACGGTCGTAAAGTTCTTCCCCAAGAACCGCTTTGTGGGGATCGGCGTGAGCGCCTTGATGGGCCTCGTCTTCCCGATGTGCGAGTGCGGCGTCGTGCCCGTGGTCCGCCGGCTAATGCTCAAGGGCGTGCCGGCAAGCTGCGGAGTCGCCTACATGCTGGCCGCGCCGATCATCAACCCGTTGGTGATCCTCAGCACGATGATCGCCTTCCGCGGCAAGGATTCCTGGACCGACTCGTGGACCGTGACCGGGCTTCGCGTCGGCATGGGCTATTTCGTGGCCGTCGTCGTGGGACTCGTCGTCTGGCGGATGTTGGGCGAGCGGAACGTCCTGCTCCCCACGCCACAAAACGACCACGGGGACGATCACGATCACAACCACGGCCCAAAGGGCAACTTCCTGGTCGACATCCTCGGGCACGCCGCGGGCGACTTCATGGTGATCGGCTCGACCCTGGTCGTCGGGGCCGCCCTGGCGGCGCTCATCAACAGCGGATTCAGTCGGGCGGCCATGGAGCCGCTGGCCCAAAACCCGTGGGCCGCGGTCTCGGGCATGTCGGCCCTGGCCATCGGGCTGAACCTCTGTAGCGAGGCCGACGCCTTCATCGCCCGAAGCTTCCTGGCGTTCCCCCTGGCCGCCAAGATGGCCTTCCTCGTGCTCGGGCCCATGGTCGACCTCAAGCTGATCGCCATGTACGCCACCGTGTTTCGGCCCAAGGCGATTCTCGTGATCACCGGGCTGACCACGTTGTTGATCTTCATCCTGTGCGTAACGGGCTACGTGTGGATTCCCATGATTACGGCACTGACAGTTCGATAAAGATCGCATGACAGACGACTTCCCCGTTTAGCAGCCGCCGGCACGGCGGCTTATGGCAAGAAGCGCGCCGTACAAAAAACTGCCGTGCCGGCAGTTGCTAATCGCCGAAATACCCACGTTAGGAAGCTGTTCTTCACGCGATGCCCTGGAGTCAACATGGCCCGAGATCCGCATCCTGCTCATGAACACCCGCACGGCGCCGCTTCCGGACGCGTGGGCGTTTGGACGGAGATCCTCACGCTTTTGGTGTTGGCGGCGTTCCTCGGGTTTTCGTATTTTTCCGGCCGGCTGGTCCGGTTCCTCGTCGTGCCGTACGACGTCTTGCCGCCGATCGCGGCCCTGATTCTCCTGGCCATGGGCGCGTCGCGTCTGGCGGCGCAGTTGCGGCGCACGCGATCGTGCGCGTGCCACGCCGAGGGCGGCTCACCCCGATCGCGAATCGTGTGCGCGGGCGTTTTCGTCGTTCCGATCGTTTTGGCCCTTTGGGTGAACCCGACGCAATTCTCGGCCGAGGGCGCCCGAAAGCGCGACGTGCCTCGCCCGCCCCGCGACGTCGAGCTTCGCCGGGCGATCGCCTGGGTGCTGGGCCAGAAGACGGCCGGCACGAAAGGCGAGTCGGCCCAAGTGGCTTTCCCCGAGAACCCGACGGTGCTCGACTTGCTCACCACGTCGGAGGAATATCTCCCCGACCAGCTCGAAGGCCGGTTCGTCACGGTGGTGGGGCAGTGCGATCTGCCCGCGGGCACCGAGAGCCGGCGTTTCAGCCTCTACCGGCTGGTGGTCACCTGCTGCATTGCCGACGCCGCGGCCGTGTCGGTCGAGATCGCGCGAAAGCCCGGCGTTCCGCTCGAGTCGGGCGGCTGGGTCCGCGTGGCCGGCCGGCTCAAGTTCGACAACCCGATCGACCCCTCGCTTCCCGTCATCCACGTCGCCGCCCCGGTCTCGAAGATTCCCGAGCCGTCGGAGCCGTATCTTTGAGCGGTCTCTCAGGACGGGATACGCCCCGAAACTCGAAGTCTTGGTCAACGAAGTCCCGTTTTTCCGTGTTTGGGGCCCCTGTCGCGGACTTTTGGCGGCAGTCCCGCCTC
>JBDRTC010000477.1:0-2768 GCA_043824335.1 Planctomycetota bacterium
GGCCGTTCTTCTTTCTATCGAAGGGCGTGCGTGGGAGGCGATGCCGTACGTCGAGGCAGTGATCCGCGGCGGCCAGTGCGGCCGCGACGAGCTGCTCATGATCGGCGGGGTCGATTTCATGGTCGTGGACGATCCGAACTTTGTCGAGACGTGCCTGCGCAACGTCCCGGACGATCCACTGGTGCTGTTGGGAAGGGTACACCTCTGGCTCAACCAAAGCGACAAGCTCGAACAGGCCGAATCGATCCTCCGCCGGATCCTCGACCAGGATCTGCAGCAGATCGAGGCCCAAGCGCGGCTGGGAGAAATCCTGGTCGAGAAACCGGATTCGGCCGAGTTTCTCCAGTGGCACGCCGCCCTGCCCGAGGGCGCCGACCGGCACCCGCTCATCTGGTACCTCCGCGGCCTTTGGGCCAGACGCAACGGCCAGCCGCGTGCCGCCGTCCGTTGTTTCCTGGAGGCACTGCGGCTCCATCCCAAGCACAGCCGCTCCAACTACCAGCTATCCCAAGTGTTGCTCTCGCTGGGCTTGTCCGACGCTGCCGAACCGTTCGTCGAACGTGCTCGGAATCTCTCCAAGGTGCAGACTTTCGTGTACGAGTTGCGGGCTATGACCGATTTGGACATGATGCGGCAAGTGGCGGAAATCAACGATGAGTTGGGGTGCCCGTGGGAGGCGGCGGGGTGGTGCCACGTGGCGCTGTTGCTGGACCCCGAAACGGCATGGGCCAAGAAGAGACTGGCGCGGCTGAACCGCATTGCGGCCCCCTCAGGCGAGTTCGTTCTCGCCTCCGCCCAATCCGCTCTTCGCGTGGAAATGGCCGATTACCCGCTTCCCGTCTGGCCGGAAGCCGCTCGCGGCAGCGTCAGGGCGGAGTCGCTGGGGCCCGTGCACGGAAACGTACGACTGGTCGACGTGGCTGCGGAGACGGGCCTAGTGTTTCAGTACTACAACGGCACGACTTCCACCAGCGGGCCGGATCACATCATCCAAACCCTCGGCGGCGGCGTAGGGGTCCTGGATTACGACCTCGACGGTTGGCCCGACCTGTACCTCGCGCAAAGCGGCCTCTGGGGGGAGCTCGGCGATCGAAACCCGTACCGCGACCGCCTGTTCCGCAATCTGGAGGGCCGCCGGTTCGTCGACGTCACGGATCAGGCAGGACTGGGCGACGGTGAGTTCAGCGGGGGGGTGGCCGTGGGCGACTTCAACGGCGATGGCTTTCCGGACCTCTACCTGGCCAACATCGGCAGGAATCGGCTATACGAGAACCTGGGCGACGGAACCTTTCGCGACGTCACCGACGAAGCCGGCGTCGCCGGCAACGAGTGGACCACCAGCTGCGCGATCGTGGACCTCAACGGCGACGGCCTTCCGGAGATCTATGCGGTCAACTACTTGGTGCTCAAAGAGGTGCTGGCGCGGAAGTGCGAGCGGCAGGGCCACCCCATGAGTTGCACGCCCACCATGTTCACGGCGGAACAGGACCGATTGTATCTGAACCTGGGAGACGGCCGGTTCCGCGACGTGACCGACGAGTGCGGTATTCGAGTTCCCGACGGCAAGGGGCTGGGCATCGTGGCGGCCGACCTCGACGGCTCCGGGCGAGTCAACCTGTTCGTCGGGAATGATACCACGCCCGACTTCTACTTCATCAATCAGACGGCGGGGCCGGGCAAGCCGCTGAAGTTTGTCGAACAGGGGCTCGAGTTCGGCCTGGCCTTCAGCGAGGCCGGCCAAGCTCAGGCCAGCATGGGGATTGCGGCCGGCGATGCCAACGGCGACGGACTGCAGGACTTGTTTGTAACCACCTTTTACGCCGATTCCAACACGCTCTACCAGCAGCTCCCGGAGCACGTGTTCGTCGAAAACACGCGCCGGGCGAATCTTCGCCAGCCAAGCTTCAACATGCTCGGCTTCGGCACGCAGTTCTTCGACGGCGAGTTGGACGGCCGGCCCGACATCCTCATCAGCAACGGACACGTGGACCGACAGTATGACGCCGCGATTCCCGATCTGATGCCGGCGCAGTATTTCCAGAATCTGGGCGAGGGCCGGTTCGTCGAGCTTTCCGGCGTCTCGCTGGGCCCCTATTTCGAGAAGATCTGCCTGGGGCGCTCCGTGGTCGTGCTCGATTGGAATCGCGACGGCAAGGAGGACGTCTGCATCTCGCACCTGGATATCCCGGTCGCCTTGCTCACCAATCGGACGCCGGATACGGGGCACTATCTCGCGGTCACGCTCCAGGGCACCGCCAGCAATCGAGACGCGATCGGATCCATCCTCGAGCTCACCGCCGGCGGCCGGACGTGGATGCGGCAGAGCATGGCCGGCAGCGGCTACCTGGCGAGCAACGAGCGGAAAATCATCTTCGGACTCGGCCAGGCCGAACGGGTGGATCGGCTCGAGGTCCGCTGGCCGTCGGGGACCGTCGAGACCTTCGGAAACCTCGACGTCGATCAAGAGATCGCAATCGTGGAAGGGGAGGAAAGCCCTCGCCGTGGTTTTTAGCCCTGGGGCAAACGGCATTTGCCGAGCAGGAAGTTGGGAAATCGGCCCTAACCAGCCCTGGAGGGGGGGTGGCGTGGGGCGAGGCCCATCGCTTCCGTGGTACTTCAGCCGTGGGAAACAGAATCCGCGTAACTTGTTCCCAAGCTCCGGCTTGGGAACACTCCCATCTTTGCTCCGCCCCCTCGGGCGCCTCGACGAAGCGGAGCTTCGTGGAAGTGCGGTCCCAAGCGGAGCTTGGGACCGAGGTCGGCTGTCC
>JBDRTC010000478.1:0-2461 GCA_043824335.1 Planctomycetota bacterium
CGTACACGTTCGGCGGCCGCGACACGTGGCTCGACGTCGAGGGCAAGCCCTTGCCCTGGTACGAAGCGTTCCAGAAGGCGTATCAGGCCGCTGGGATTCCCGACGACCTCGCCAAGGTCGCCCACGCCGAGATCAACCTCACCCATCCCGAGCACAGCCGCGTGCTCCTAAAACACCTGGCCAAATCGGCCGGCGGCCAGGCCGACGACCCGGCGGCCCTCTTCCCCAACACCGACAGCGAGCACTACCAGGCCCTGCTCCAGGCGATCGACCAGGGCAAACGGGCCCTCCTCTTGAAGCCCCGCATGGACATGGCCGGCGCCACCCCCACCCCCCAACAACGCGACTTCGGCCAGACGTTTTGAGAACCCATCCGAAACCCGGCCCCCCTCGCCGCAAAACGTGTCTTCGGCACAAGAAAACCGCGAAGCGGTTCCATCACATAGCCCGGGGTTGCGAAGCTATCCTGGGAACACTTCAATCGACGTTGAACGGATTCTCTGCCTTCTGAAGCTGCTGGACGTGCGCCTGATCGGCAGCGCTGAGCTTGTCCAGCGGAACGGCAATCACGCGATTGTCCGCACGTCGCAAGCTCACCTTGCCGTCGGCGATGCCCACAAACTCGGCTTCGATCTTGAAGCGACCGGTTGTATCCGACCAGGTGCGGAGCGGCGTCGAAACCGCTGCCAGACTCGGTGGCTTGGCCGGCTGTTCGAGCTCCTTCGGAGCCAGTTGAATGTTGCGCCGGGGAACGATCTCCGAATCGCTCACTTTGCCCCAGGTGAGAAAACCCAGCTTGACCGTGCCGTCCGGGAGCAACTCCTGGACTTGTGCTGCAAACCAGAAGGTACCGCGATTCTTTCGCTGTGATTGCACGAGCTGGCCGACATACAACGGAGTTATCGATTCCACGGCCAACCCGGTCGACTTGAGCACGGCAGGCCCTTCATAGGCTTTGGCGAGGCTCTTCTTGAGCTGGTAGGCGGGAGCCCATTTCAGCAGTGCCGCATGCGCCCCGCTGGCGATCCCCTTGTTCTCGCTGTCCAGGAGCTTCTCGATGGCGGCGGCGACCTCGGGATCGGGATCCTTGGGCGCCTTGGCGGCCAACTGGCCGAGCGTCTTGGTGATTCTCTCGCTGTCGCTCGACGCCAAAGCACTCATCACGTCGCGTTTCTCGTGGCTGGTCAGTGGAGTTTCGGCCTTTGCCTTGGCGTCCGCGGCCGCCCGGGCGCGCTCTTCCGCTTCCCGTTTCGCGGCCGCTTCCATTTGGGCGAGTTCCGCGGCGGAGATCCGCGTGTATTTCACCGAGATGGGGATCGTTGCCGACGTGTTGCCTTGCGTCACGGTCAGCTTGTAATTCATGTCAAGAGCGTGGGGAACATGTTCTTTCTGGTCGAACGTCCAGGTTCCCGTCCCGATCATTTGGAAAGCCGGGTTGTCTTCCGTTTGCGGCATCGTCAAGTTGTACGACCTGGTGATCTTCACGAGATCCCCGCTTGCACTTTGAATGCTGTAGCGAGCGACTTCGCTGGCCGCTTGCACCGTCTTCTTGTCCTGACCGCCGAAGGGACCGAACGGCCCGAAGCGGTGACGGCGGTTCTCGTCTTCTTCCGTGATAGATACACCCGTGTCGAGTGACCATTCACGCTCGGCGCCTTCCGGGAGTGCCTCAAACGGGGACAGGGACACGTTCCCCAAGAGGTAAGGGAGTTGCGAATCGCCTTCCATCGCCAGCACGCTGCCGCGCGGAGTCATGGTGATGCGGTTCGTCGTCTGCGTCTTGCCGGCAAAGACTGGCCGGGAGAAGGGGCTGGGGATTCCCCGCGGGCCGCCGAATGGCCCGCCAAATGGCCCGCCAAATGGCCCCCCGAATCCCTGCGGCCCCCGGCTGCTTCGCTTGGTTGTCTTGGACTCTGCCAACCCGCCACGATAGGTCACCCGCATCTGCTCGGGACTGGCGGCATCGACTGTGTAGTTTGTGATGCCTTTGTACGTTGTCGTGGCATCGTCACCGTCCACGGTGATGTCGAATTGATACGAGAACTTCTGACCGGCCCTCCAGTTGTAGCGGAGCGGCTGGGCATTGACTTCAGCAAAGAGACCGGCGACATTCGCGACGGCAAATGCCAGCAAAACCAGTAGCCCGTGGCGACCTGCATGGAACATCGTTGCATTTCCTTTCCGTTCACGGATGATCGATTGGTGAGCCGAGCGAAGTTTCCTCCTTCCCGGCGCGGGGTCTTATCCCAAACAACGTCTCATCCAACCAGCGTGGAACGCTGGCCTGGGTGTCTCGGGCCCAAGAAGGAATTGCTCGATACCCTCAAGTTAAGCGCCTTGGCGAGGCCATGTCAAGGACCACGGGGGGGGGGCTCCTCTCCGAGTAGGCCATATTGTTCTCAAGGGCCGTAGCACAGGCTTCCGGCCTGGGGCTGGGTAACACAGGCAAGATGCCTGTGCT
>JBDRTC010000479.1:0-3587 GCA_043824335.1 Planctomycetota bacterium
GAGGCCGTTCTCCAACTACGAGCCGACTACCTCAGTGACTCCGCCCCCCTCGACTCCTTCTGGCTCCGCCACCAAGCCCGCCAAACCGGCACCAACGCCTACGCCCAGACCACCTGACCTTACAAAGTGCGGAATGCACCCCCAGCGGACGGAGTTCCATATCGGGTGTCGCTCGTTTCGTGGCCGGTCTTGATCCACTGAAGTAATGTACTCACGATGGCCCGGTTCCGGGCAAGTGCCGGATTGCCCGGCCGTGGAGTGCCTGGCTGGGTTTCCCGTCTTCCAAGGCCAACTGCCCCGCGATGAAGAGATAGCGTACGCCGGTGGAGTACTGCTGGGGCTTCTCGAAGGTTGCCTGGTCGATGAACGTCTTCGGGTCGAAGACGACCACGTCGGCATGCGCTCCGGGTCGAAGATAGCCCCGGTCGCCGAGCCCGAGGATGTCGGCCGGGAGGCCCGAGCAACTGCGGATTGCCTGGGCCAGCGAGAGGACGTTTTCCCCCAGGGCGTAATGCCCGATCTTGCGGGGGAAGGTGCCGAAATTCCGCGGGTGAGGGCAGGCGTTGGCGTTGGGAAACAGGGCCGAGCCGTCCGACGCCGTGGCCACCCAGGGGAGCGTCATCGCATATCGGGCGTCCTCTTCCGATAGAGCGAAATTCACGACCGACGCCCCGCCGTTACGCTGGATCTCCAGAACCAGGTCGATCACGTCGCGCCCTTCTTCGGAAGCGATTTCCCGCAGGCTCTTGCCGACCGCTTGCGGGTACTTTTTCGAGGAGGCGATCACGACCTTGCGAGTGTCGTTCAACCGGCCGGCGATCACCTCGCGGACCGCCCGCTCCAGCGCCGGGTCGGTATCCATCCGCTCGAACAACTTTTCCCGGCCGCCGGGGATGAGCGTGGCTCGCATCAGCGTGTCGACCAGAGAGGTCGAGGTGGCGATGTACGGGTACTGATCGGCGGTGACGATCACGCCGTCGCGGCGAGCCTCCTCAACCAGCGCAACTGCCTCGCCAAGGCGCCCCCAGTTCGGCACGCCGCACGATTTGAAGTGCGAAATGTGCACGGGCAGATTGGCCTGGCGGCCGATCCGGATGGCTTCTTCCACGGCTTCGAGGAGATGGTCGCCTTCATCGCGGATATGGCTGACGTAGATGCCTCCATGCGAGGCGACGACCTTGGCCAGCTCGATGAGCTCCTCGGTCTCGGCAAAAATACCAGGCACGTAGATCAGGCCCGTCGACATGCCCCAGGCCCCTTCGCGCATCGCGGCGTCGACCAGTTGCCTCATTTGCTCCAACTCGTCGGGCGTGGGGGCGCGATCGTTGTTCTTCATCATCTGATGGCGCACGGCGCCGTGCGGCACGAGATGGACGATGTTCGTCCCTGCGCCGTCTTGGTCCACCTGCTCGAGCAGCTCGCCGACGTCGACCGGCCCTCCCCCGCAATTCCCGGTCACCACGGTGGTGCAGCCCTGGGTCAAGTAGTTCAGGTTGTTTCGGGTCTTCGGTTTGGTGATGGGGCGATCGCTGTGCGTGTGCAGGTCGATGAATCCCGGAGCGACGACGAGGCCCGTGCAATCGATGGTCCGTGCGGCGCCTGCCGTCTCGAATTCCCCAACGGCCGCTATCTTTCCGCCCTTGAGGGCCAGGTCGCCAATAGCGCCTTCGGAGCCCGTGCCGTCGTAGATCGTCCCGCCGGCCAAGATCACGTCGGCATCGACGGTCTGCGCCAAGGCCGCCGTGTTGGCCGTTACCGAAAGAATGAGCGTCACGGCCAGCATGCCGGCCAGCAGGATCGACCACAATCCTTTCGGGCGCATCACCACGATTTCATGCTCAGATTCACCCACTCTTCCAGGCTTGTCCTTCGGCAACATCGCTTTCTCCCGGTCTGCGGTTGACTTTTCGGGGAGCCTTCTGGAATCAGGCGGCGTTTCCGCCGCGCGGTGCTCTATTATGGTTACCGAGCGGCTCCCTGGGTAGTCTCAGGGGAGGCCGGAAAACGGGGGGTCGCGGAGCATCAACCGCGAGGACAGCAATCCGCGGGGCAGACGTCGCCGCTGGGGCCGTGCGTGCCCAAAGCAAGACGGGTAGGATGGTCGTCGATCCGCTCGCGGATCAACTCCCGGATCATCGTCACGAACCGCGGATGGCTCCCCACGGCCGCCGAGCGTACCATGTTCACTCCGAGGTTGTCGCACAGCTCGGCGACCTCGACGTCCAGGTCGAAGGCAAGCTCCATGTTCTCGTGCTGGAACCCGATCGGTACAAGCACCACGTCCCGAACGTCGCCCGCTTCGGCCAGCTCACGGAGGAAATCGGCTATGTCGGGCTTCAGCCACGGCTCCGAGGGCGGCCCGCTGCGGCTTTGGTACACCTGCTGCCAGTCGGATCGCCCCAAGCGATCCGCAACCAGCCGGCACGCCTCGCGCAACTGCTCTTGATAGGGGCTCTTCCGGGCCATCGTCGTGGGAAGGCTGTGCGCGGTGAAGAGGATCCTGGCCCCGGTGCGGCGCTCGGCCGGAAGCTCCTCCAGCGCGGCTTCGACGCGCTGGGCCATCGGCTCGATGAACCCCGGGTGGTTGTAGAAGAGGCGGAGCTTGTCGACTTCCGGCGCGCCGGCCCCGACGGCCTCCCTCGCCCGTTGGATATCCTCCCGATACTGCCGACATCCGCTGTAGGAGCCGAACGGCGAGGTGACAAAGGCCAGCGCCCGGCGAATTCCGTCGTCGGCCATCTGCCTCAGTGCGTCTGCCAACAGCGGGTGCCAGTTACGGTTTCCCCAGTAAACCGGAAGCTGCGGGCCGTGCGCGTTCAACTCGGTGACCAGAGCGGCCAAAAGCGCGCGGCACTGGCCGTTCGCGGGGCTTACCCCTCCGAACAACTCGTATCGCTTTGCGACTTGGAGGATCCGCGGCTTGGGGACGTTTGTGCCGCGGAGCACGTTTTCCAGGAAAGGAACGACGTCGCCGGGCTTTTCCGGCCCTCCGAAGGAGACTAAGAAGACGGCGTCGTACGGATCGGTCACAGGTTCATGCACGGGATCGGACGAACTGCATCTTCCCGATTACCGTCTACGGCGGCTGAAGTCGCGCACCACCTCCCAGAAAATGACCCAGACGGGGCTACTGGGGTTGTTTGCGCAAGATGGCATAACTAGGCAATTTATCGCCTAACTTCGCAAGCCATAAAAGGTTAAGTGTCGTTTTCTGTGCTGGGCGAGGTTGGGCGGCGGTGGGCAAGTGCGCATTTCAGTGCGCTCATCAGTGCGCTTTACGGTGCGCCTATTCCCAGCACTTACGTCAATCCATTTCTGACGTGCCTCTGCCGTTTGGACCACTGTATGGTCCGAACTCGACCATGTTGTGGTCGCGGTTCGGACCCGTTTTGATTTTCCCGCAGCGCAGCAATTCGTCAATCACCAGTAGAACTTTTTCTGCGGGGCGTGGCGAGCATCGAACCGCATATTCGACGGCTAATCATTGTCTTCGTCCAGCACACTCCACCCCCACATTAGAGCGGATCATGGCCGGGTGGTCAATGCACCATTCCTTGCGGAACCCACTGGCTGCCCCACCCACGGTC
>JBDRTC010000480.1:0-5259 GCA_043824335.1 Planctomycetota bacterium
CGATCGTATGTCGCCATCAGACGCCGGCCGCTGGGGACGAGCGAGAAATGCCGCCCGATCGCCTCGACGTTCGCCCGGATCAGCTTCGAAACCTCTTCGCCGCGGCGTGAAAACGCTTCTTCGATCCAGGGGTTGCACTCAAGGAGGAGGCGACGGTCGGACTCGTTGCGACAGACTCGCCGAAGCACGCCTTCTTGCAGGGGTTCGTCCAGGTCGCCGAAGTCGATGAGGTCCCCCTCGGTTTTGACGCTTAGGGCATCGGCCGGGTCGGGCGTGTTTGGGAGTTCATAGGCGTCGGTTGTGCGTTGGTACGCGTCGACGATCGCTCTGCAGAACTCATCGTGCCCAATCCACTCCAGCGGCACGTGAAGTCGCGGCTCCATGCCATCCAGGCGGATTCCCGCCCTCTTGAAGTCGGTGGTGATTTCCGGCAGGTCGCGGCCGGCGAGCGCCCGGCCGGCCAACCACGATTCGAGGTAGGCCATTCCGAACCCTTCGGCCACGCTCGTGGTGAGGATCAGGTCGCTGGCGGCCAGGTTCTCGGTGAAGCTGAGCGCGCCCGGGGCCCCCACGTCGAAGCGGCAAGGCAACTCGAGCTCGGCGGCGAGTTCCTTCCACCTGGCGTAGATCGGCTTTGCCTCCGCGCCGATCGGCGCCAGGGTCAGGCCGATGACCGTGCCCGGCGGCGCCAGCTTGCTGTGGAGTAGCGCCTCTCCCACGTTCTTGCGGCGGATGCAGCGGACCGGATAGAGCACGAATCGATCCTCCCGGCGGACCGCAAACTGTGCTTCGAGCCGCCCCCGGGCCTCCTCTGGCGAGGGCAAGTCACCGCGTTCCGGAACCGGGTTGGGAAGCAGGGGCAGCCGTGCCGGGTCCGTTCCGGCGACTTTGAGGACCTCGTGATCGCGGCTGGTGAGCACCGCATAGTGGACGTGCGGCGCCTGGGGGTAAAGTTGGCCGTGCCACGATGCGGTCGGCCCTCCTTCGCACAACGCCCGTTGAAACCGCCGGAAGTTCCGAGGGCGGTAGTCCTCCACGAAATCGTGGACGTGCAGCAACAGCCCGTAGCCGGTTTGGGCCAACCGCGCCGCCGATTCCGGCAGCGAAACGTTCTTTCCCACCGCATGGTTGTGGACGTGAACCACCGTTTCCCGGGGGGCGAACCCCAGGTCGTCCAGCAGCTTGGCCAGCTCCTCGTGCAGGCTGCCGGAGGTGAGAGCGTCGGCCGCCTGCTGGTCGTCATAGTCGAGGCGAGCCACGGCGTGGAGAGTGAGTCGAATCGATCTGAGCCGATCGGGAAAATCCCCCGGCCAGCCAACCTGGCGTCCACCGTGAATCAGGGCTACCCGCAGCGTTTCGCCGGCATCGAGCACCGCGTCCAGCGCCAGAAGGTGGTTCTGGATGACCCGGGTCACGCCGCCTCGGTTGAGGTGGTAGTGGAGGATGGCGATCTTCATCGCGCTCAAGCGGGCTGCGTCTCGGGGTGGAACTTCTTGCGGTAGGCGTCCACCTCGATCATCGGCGGCCGCTCGACCTCCTCGATGACGTACTCGAGTTGGCGGTAGCCGTCCTCGCCCACCTCGAACTGCCTCATGATTCCGGGCAACTGTTGCTGGAGCTGAATTTTCTCTTCCCGCTCCAATCGCGAGATGAAGGTCCTCAACACGCCAAAGGCCATTCGCCCCAGGGCGACGGTCTCTTGGTTGCGATGGACCCGCTGGTCGAGGTCGGTTTGGGCGAAGGCGTAGAGCCCCAGCCGCTGGTAGATGTCGATCAGCATGGAGGTTTCCACGCCGTATCCGACGGGGAAGGGGATTTGCTCCAGGACCGATCTCCGGCCGGCGTATTCACCCGAAAGCGGCTGCAGGATCGCCGCCAGCTCGGGATAGAACAGGCTGAACAGCGGGCGGATGAGGATCTCGGTCACCCGGCCTCCGCCGGTCGGGCGCAGCACGCCGGAGTAGGCGATGGGGCGATCGTAGAAGGCCTTGACGTAGTGAACCTCCGGATCCTGGATCAGCGGCCCGAGAAGCCCGTACACGAATCGCGGGTGGATGTTCTTGATGTCGGCGTCGACGAAGACGATGATGTCGCCCTTCAAGAGGTAAAGGGCCTTCCAGAGGTTTTCCCCTTTGCCGCGCTGCTGGCCTTCTTCGGTCAGGTGTTCCGAGGCGATGTAGACGTCGGCCCCAAAGCTGGCGGCGATTTCGCAGGTCTTGTCGGTGCTGCCGGAGTCGATCACCGCAATTTCGTCCAGAAGCGGATAGCGGTCGAACAGCTCCGCCTTGAGGATCACGATCTCCTGGCCGATGGTCTTCTCTTCATTGAGCGCCGGCAGACAGAGGGAGACAGAGAGGTTCTGCCGCTGCTTTTCTTCCACCAGCCACTTGATGTCCCAGAAGTTGGAGTGGTGGAACGTCCGATCGGCGAGCCACTGCTCAGACTTCATCGCACACCCCCTCGTCGATCGCCAGGATCACGCCCAGCAGTTGGGCCACGCCGGTCAAAATGGGATCGATCAGCACGTATTCGGGTTCGGCCTTGCGGCTCTTGTCTCCATAGGTGATTCCCAGCGTGACGGCCGGGATTTGGCGGCTGATCAGCTCCGAGAGCTCCGACGGGCTGTGGCCCTGGTCGGGCTCAATCTTGAGTTGGCCCATGACCTCCAAAACGCTCTTGACCAGCGGATGCGCGAACGGGATGCCGCCCGCCCGGGTGGAGGAAACGACCTCGAACCGGGCGTCGACCGCGTGCCGGGCCGACATCTCCGAGACGATGTCGTTCATCTCGCCGCAGATCCGGTCGATCATCTCGTCGGAATGGCTGACAATCTCCAGGCCCAGCTCCGCGAGGTCGGGCTCTACGTTGTAGTACATCCCGGCTCGCATCCTGCCCATGTTGATCCGCGTGTACGGCCGGCTGGGAGTGGCAATGCCGAGGATCCGGTTGATGATGTGATTGAGCACCACCAGGGCGCTTTCGGAGCCGTAGCTGCGGGAAGGCTCGGGGAGCTGGCGGACCTCACAGGTGATGTCGGCCCGGGCGGTGCCGATGGAAAAAAAGTTCAGCCGCCCCAATTGCATCCCCTCCACGCAAATGCCCAGGTCGACCTTCTCCGGCAGATGGTCGAGGAAAAAGCGGATACCAGAGTGATTACCCCTGCCCAATGATCGCGTCGAACCGAGGAGGAGGAGGTCGCTCTGGAGCTCGATTCCCAGATGCTCCAGTACGGCCGGTATCAACGATATGATGGCTGCCCCCAAGGCGTTGTCGCCCACGCTGGGGCCAAGGACGCGATCCGCTTCGACCCTCACGTCATGGCTTTGGGTAGCCGGGAAAATCGTGTCCAGGTGGGAGACCAAGAGGATCGTGCGGTCTCCCCGCGTACCCGCGAGTCGACCCACGGCGTTGCCGGCGTCGTCGACCGCGGCGTCGCGCAGGCTGGCCTCGGCGAACCGATCCAGAAGAAAGCGCACCCGGGAGGCCTCGTCGCCCGTGGGCGCCGGGATCTGGGCGATCATCACCAGGTTGGCCACCAGGCGCTCGCGCATCGCCCTGAGCGTCTCGGGTAGATCGCGGATCATCTCCGGTACTTCCAGATGAGTACTCATGGTTCCCCCCCGAATTCCAGCTTGCTTGTCGCAGGTCGATCACCGAGCCAAACGACTGCGACACACGATATGATGAAGCACTCTGGGGTGAACTGCGCCGGCGATGTCTCTCGGTTTTTCTTGATGGGACAGATTATATCCGCCCCGACGCGCCCGTTCCAGTGCCCCCCAAAAACCCCACCAGAGAAGCGAGAGCAAACACGCAACGCCAAAACCCTTGCCAGCTCGATACTTACTTTGACAACAACCAGGAAGGGGCCTGCCTGAACCCCCCTTCCGTGAACCAAAAAAACCGCAAGAGACTCTCTCTCCATACACGCTCTTCTTCCCAGTTTGCCAAATCCCCCTCTTGATGAACTGCGGAACGGCTCACGCTGGCAAACCGTAATTCCAAGAGTTTCTTCACCGTAAGGGGCCGCCGAAGGACAACTTCCGTGTCTAGGACGAGTCACCTGTAGGGATTGCCAATGGACCGTGCTTCACTGCAAAATGACCGTCGAACCATCTCGCTACTCTCACCTCGAACCATTGATCGGTTGACATGCACACGGTCAAAGTCATTGCAGAGTTCCTGGACCAGTTCGCGCCGCACCGCCTGGCCGAGGAGTGGGACAACGTCGGACTGCTGGTCGGCGATCCGGCCGGCCCCGTGAACCGGGTGATGACGTGCCTGACGATCACCCCGGCCACGGCAGCCGAAGCGATCGAAGCCGAAACCGACCTCATCGTGACCCATCACCCGCTTCCGTTCCGGCCGCTCAAGCGGCTGACGACCGACACGCCGACCGGCCGCGTGCTCCTCGACCTGATCGCCGGGCGGATCGCGGTTTACAGTCCCCACACCGCTTTCGACTCGGCCGAAGAAGGGATCAACCCGCGCCTGGCCCAAGGGCTGGGCCTTCAACAGATCGAGCCGATCGTGCCCGGCGAGGAAGGACTCGGCTCCGGACGCTGGGGGCGCCTTGGCCGCCCTCTCACGCTTGGGAAGCTCATCGAGCGGGTCAAGGAATTCCTCTCGATCGAGCGCGTGCAGTTCGTCGGCCGGTTGGACCAGCCGGTCGGCACGGTGGCCGTCGCCTGTGGAAGCGCGGGCGAGTTTCTCGAACCGGCCGGGAAGCTCGGCTGCGACGCCATGCTCGTCGGCGAGACTCGCTTCCACACTTGCCTGGAGGCCGAAGCTTCCGGCATCGCGATGGTTCTCCCCGGCCACTTCGCCAGCGAGCGCTTCGCCGTCGAACGCCTGGCCGATCTGCTGGCCGCGCAATTTGCCGACCTCAAAGTCTGGGCCAGCCGCCAAGAGCGCGATCCGATCGGCTGGACGTGAACGCGGCCAAGGACTGGCCGCCCCCGAGTGGAACCTGCTATACTGTATTCGGCTGGGCCCAAGCCGACTCCGGGTCCGCCGCGTGGCGCGATGGTACTGGTCGGCACTGACCGACGTTGGGAGAGGGCCATGAAGTACAAAGTTGTCTTGGAAGAGTCTGAAGAAGGGTTCGCCGCCTCGGTGCCGGGTGCATTCCGCACTTTGTAAGGTCAGGTGGTCTGGGCGTAGGCGTTGGTGCCGGTTTGGCGGGCTTGGTGGCGGAGCCAGAAGGAGTCGAGGGGGGCGGAGTCACTGAGGTAGTCGGCTCGTAGTTGGAGAACGGCC
>JBDRTC010000481.1:0-6522 GCA_043824335.1 Planctomycetota bacterium
ATCCGTGTTGAGTGCAGTTGAGAACGTTCTCAATCTTGAAGAAGATGGTTAACCGCACATCATTGCCTTCATCCCATGCGGGGCGCTGCCGAGTGAACTGCGTCTTTGCTTCATAATAACCGTTGCGGACATCGGCAAGACGTAGAATTACCTCTTCCATACCTCGCGCAACCTTTGTTCTGTAAAGACGGGCCTAGTTCAGGTCGGGTTACGTGGTTTTCATGGGGAGATAACGTTTCTCCGTTTGCCACTCCTCGTTGGTCCCCATGAGCACCGGCGTGGCTAGGCGGAGCAGGGAGGCTTCGTTTACGAATTCCGGGACACGAGAGTCGAAACGGGGACGGAGCTAGTATTGGAGAAATCGGTTGCAGAAAACTAGCTGCGTCCCCGTTTGGACTCCAACCGCTCGTGGTTTGTAACGGTCTTGCGGGAGAGCATCCGTATGGTCATTCCTCCGTTGCGGATAGCACAACACATGAATCGACAACGACCGGGCGCGTCCTAAATCCAAAAACACTCGGCACCTGCAATTTGGATTCTGCTCGCATGCCTATATAGATGCCTTTGGGGTCATTCGCAAGCGTTCGGGATATCAATTCGCTCGCAACGAAGCTCTCCCCATAGCCGTCTTTGAAGCAGCACACATCTTCGTTCCGATCCGATGTGTGCTTGGTAAGCTTATGCTGTAATGCGACGAGCGACCCCGCTTTGCATCCCGGAAATAGGTCTAAGTCACGAACCCACTCGTAGTCACAAAACTTTTCAATGGGGTAGACTGCGGCGACAAACCGCAGCTTCTTAACGAAGCGAAGCAGTTGTTCATAAACAAGGTCGCGTTGGTCAAGCAGGCGGGCTGCTTCTTCAACAGACGACTTCCCGGCCGCCAAGTCTCGCAGTATTTCGTCTCTTGTCATATCGTGAGTCCTATCGTCTTTGAGAATAAAAAGGTCGGAGTTAGTTCCGGTTAGTTCTGGTTAGTTGTAGGGTGTACGAAGTACACCACTTCTGCTGCGGTCTCTGGCCACGCCCCCCAACTTGTGCTGATTTGGTGTACTCCGTACACCCTACGTTCTAATCTCAGGCAAAGCAGCCAGTTGGTAGTTGTCCTTTAAGTATGCGAAAAAGTGCGAAAAAGGGGTCAGAACTATTTTTCGGCGCGTAAACGATGTTTCAGGTGAAAAAGGGGTCAGGTGAAAAAGGGGTCAGAACTATTTTGTGAAACAATTGTCTGCTGGACCATCGCTCAACTCCCGGAAAATAGTTCTGACCCCTTTTGTACGCTGACCCCTTTTGTACGCGAGGTGCGGTACGGATCGTTGACACCTGAGTCAAGTGTCTTCCTCCGTGTTCTCCGTGCCTCCGTGTTGCTTTCGCTGGTGCGGAATGCCGAGTCGAACGACGGCACGTCACGTCCTCCGGAGACCATCGCTACCTCTGCGCCGTCTCGCGCTGCCACGCGGGGTCCCAGGCGAAGCCCACCTCTTTCTTGATCCCGTCGAGCCAGGCCTTTTCCGCTGAGGACTGGTCGTGCCACGCCGCACGGAAGTAGCTGTAATAGCTCCCCGGGGCCGTGAATTCCGTCCAGAGGACCTTGTCCAACGGGTTGCTGTCGGTCAACCGGACCACGTATGCGACGGTCTGCGGTTGATTCATCGCCGCGCCGACCTCTTTCTTCTTTAGGGTGAAGACGGCACGCATGAAGTCGTCGCCCGGCGTGTCGACTCCCTCGACCGCGCTCACGCTCGGGGGCGCGTAGGCCATCCAGGGCTGGATGGCCCCGTAGGTCAGCCAGGTGAAGGGCTCCGACGGGACGACGTCGCTCGACCGAGCGGGGAGCGCCTCAGCGAGAGGCTTCCCGGCCTCGCGGGCCTTGGCCGCCATCTGTTCGGCCTCCTGCCTGGCCAAAATGCGAGCGGCTCGCTTTTTCCATTCCCGAACGACCCGCTCGCGGACCCCCGCGTCTTCGAGTTCGGGAACGCGCTCCTCGGCCTCGTCCACTTTCCAGAACAGGTAGTGGTTGCCGTCGGTGTCCTGGGAGATCTCCGGCCGCTGTTTGGGCAGCAGTTCAAACACGGCGTCGATGAACGAGGTCTGTTGCCCAACGGACGACTTGACGATGCCGTCCAATTGCTCGGCGTCCAACGCGGAGAACAGCTCGGTCGTGTAGTGGTCCAGCCCGTCATGCTGCTCGGCGAGCTCGTCGAAATCGGTCTTCTCGGGAGCGGTCTTCCCCGGGTCGTTCTTGCTCTCCACTTCAAAGAGAATCAACTTTTCGTGATCGCGCTCCAGTTGGGAGCGGAGATCGGCGAGCACCTTCACGATGGCTTCGTTCGCCTTGTCGCGGGCGAGCTTGTTGCGAATCTCCTCCTCGACCTTTTCCAGAGGGAGATACTTCGGTTCCCCGGCCGCGACGTCGCCCTCTTCGGGCGTTGCCGCCGCCGGCTCGGCACTCGGCTTGCCCTCCTCGCCGGCGGGCTCCTCCGGCGCGGCTTCGGCCTGCTCCGCCGGTTCGTCGGCAGGCATGGTCTCGGCCATCGACTCTTGCGGAGGCGTCGGCTCGGCCGCGGCCCCGTCGGCGGGCGCCAACTCGACGGACGGCTCCTCCGAACTGGCGGAAGGTCCCTCTTCCGCGGCCGTTTCCTCCGGAGCCGCATCCTCCGCGAGGAATGAGGCCAGGCGGAACGGCGACGCGCCGGCGGTGGAAGAGGTGTCGTCCGCCGCACCAGTCGAGCCGGGGGATGCCTCCTCGGCCGGCTTGGTATCGGCTGGTTCCGTGTTTGCCGGTTCCGTGTTTTCCGGTTCCGCCTCGGCCGGTTTCTCGGGGGCTGAAGCGGCTTCGCCGTCGGGCGTGGTCGGAGCGGGCTCTGCTTCAGGCGTTTCCGTGCCCGCTTCGCCTGCCGGCATCTCCTGATCCGGTGCCGCGTCCTGGCTCGCCGGGTCCTCGGGCTTGCCGGACGATTCCGGCGCTGCCGATTCCCCCTCCTCGGCCTTCGCTTCGGAGTCGACCGCCGCGGGTTCCTCGCCATCCGGCGCGGGCAGCGATTCCTCTCGGTACTCCCCTTTGTGCTCTTCGTAATACGCCTTCAATTCCTCGGGCGACACGGCGGCGAGTTCCCGCTGGAAGAAGCTCTCGTATTCGGCCTTCAGGTATTCGACGGCCACCTTCTTCGGCTCGCGGAACCCGGGTTCGGGCGAGGCCGGATCGTACGGCTCGGCTTTGTACTCTTCGAAGAAATCCCGCAGAGTCGCTTCGTCCGGATCGTCGACGTCGTCGAGGAATCGGGATACCGGGACCTCCAGCGACTCGATCGTCACCTTGCGGTTGAGCCGCTGAAAGTAGTCCCAACGCTCGGCCGGAGTCGTGCCCTGCACGCTGAGTCGGAAAATCCCGCGAAGCCGCATCGCCAGCAACTCCTGCCGCAATACGGAGAGCAGCTCGTTGTCGCTGATGTCGGCCCTTTGGAGGATGGCCGCGAGCCCATCCGGCGTGATGCGATCCTGCATCAGCTCCCTAATGAACGCGCTGATCGTTGCGTTGTCGACCACGAGGCCGAGTTCTTCGGCGCGCCGCGCGAGCAGCCAAGTTTCCACCAACGCCTCGTCGCTGATGGGGCTGACCCCCTGATCGGGCACCATCTCGCGTACGGCCATCTGCACCGGCGCCGGGTTGGCGCCGGCCATGACCAGCGCCCGGCCGAGGGCGTCGAAGAAACGCAGCGCGATCTGCCGCCGCCACCGCAAACCGGCAAGGTTTGAGCTGTGGAGGTCGCCATAGTTTTTCGTCGTAACGACCCGAGGGTTCGCCCGGGACTGCTGCCCCATTCCCTGCATGATCGCCGGGAGGATCACAAAACCGACCATCACGAGCACGCCGAGCAGTGCCAGCATGAATTTCTGATGCTTCCGGAATACCTTAAACGGGCTAGCCATGGCAGCATACCCTTCTGTAGACGGGTCTAAGCGGGTCAAACTCGGCTTGACACCGGACGCGGTCGCGTATTAATGGTGACGCGCCCCGGGGCAAGGCCGGAGTCCGGCAATTCTATGAGGGATTGACGTAAATGCAATCCCAAAAGGGGTTCCCGAACAGCCTCGGTCGCCATGGAATAGTCCGGAAGAAGGGGTTCGATCCACCATGGAGTTGGCTCTGTGATGGTTTCACCAGTTGTGTCGCCTGAAGGACCGGCTACAATTCCATGCCCGACTTCTCGCCGGGTTGGAGCGGATAGAACGATCGTCGGGCGATCGTTTGGCCGACTCAGGAATTAGGGCGTGATGCGCAGATACTAATTGACAAACCTTTCCCAGACTTCCCAAACCTCCAAGTGTCCGATGGCCAAGAAAGCAACAGCTCGCAAAGGCACCTCGTTGGTGATTGTTGAATCGCCGGCAAAGGCGCGAACGATCGGGCAGTTCCTGGGGAGCGGTTACACGATCGCCGCCAGCATTGGGCACGTGCGAGACCTGCCGCAGGGGGCCAAGGAGATTCCCGAGAAGTACAAGGGCCGCGATTGGGCCCACCTGGGCGTGAACGTCGAGGAGGATTTCGAGCCGGTCTACGTTATCCCCCGCGACAAGGCCAAACAGGTTCAGAAGCTCAAGAGTCTCCTCAAAGAGGCCAAGGACCTCTATCTGGCCACCGACGAGGATCGTGAAGGCGAGGCCATCAGTTGGCATCTTTGCCAGATCCTCCGACCCAAGGTGCCTGTCCACCGGCTGGTCTTCCACGAGATCACTAAAGAGGCGATCCTCGCGTCCCTCTCCGCGCCCCGCCAGATCGACGAGCACCTGGTCCAAGCGCAGGAAGCCCGCCGGATCATCGACCGGCTCTACGGCTACGAGGTTTCGCCGCTGTTGTGGCGCAAGGTTCGCCCCAAGCTCTCGGCGGGTCGCGTGCAGAGCGTGGCCGTTCGGCTGATCGTCGAGCGGGAGCGGCAGCGGATGGTCTTTGTCCGGGCGACCTATTGGGACCTTCTGGGCAGGTTTGCCAAGTCCGGGGGAGAGAGCTTCCAGGCGGAATTGGACTCGGTCGGGGGGCGCAGGCTCCCCTCCAGCCGGGATTTCGATTCGGCGACCGGCCGGCTGAAAGACCCGTCGCTCCTGCTGCTCGACCACCAGCAGGCCGCGGAGTTGGTCCAGCGGCTCAAGGGTGGCGAGTGCCGGGTGGGCTCGGTCGAGGACAAACCGTACACCTCCCGGCCCTACCCGCCGTTTACGACCAGCACGCTTCAGCAAGAGGCCAACCGGAAGTGCGGGTTCACGGCGAGGCAGACGATGCGGGTCGCCCAAAGCCTGTACGAAACCGGTCACATCACCTACATGCGGACCGACTCGACGAACCTGGCCGCGGTCGCCGTGGGGGCGGCTCGGGATCTGGTCCGGTCGCAGTACGGGCCGGAGTTTCTCCCCGACCGGCCCCGGGTTTACTTGACGAAAGTGAAGAATGCTCAAGAGGCCCACGAGGCGATCCGCCCGGCCGGGCATCCCTTTGACTTTCCCGAGACGCTGCGTTCCCAGCTCACCGCCGACGAGTTCCGGATTTTCGACCTGATCTGGAAACGGACGGTCGCCAGCCAAATGGCCGACGCCCGGGGGCACCGCGTGGCGGTTGCCGTCGAGGCGGGCGACGCGGTTTTCCAGGCGAGCGGCAAGACGATCGACTTCCCCGGCTACCTGCGGGCCTACGTGGAAGGCTCCGACAATCCGGAAGCCGAGCTGGCCGACAAGGAAGCCGTATTGCCCTCGGTCGCCGTGGGCGAGAAGCTGGCCTGCACGGAACTGGAGCCCAAGGGCCACACCACGCAGCCCCCCATCCGGTACAGCGAAGCGTCGTTGACGCGGAAACTGGAAGAGGAGGGCATCGGCCGGCCCAGCACCTACGCCTCGATCATCGAGACGATCCTGGCCCGCAACTACGTGTTCAAGCGGGGCAACGTCTTGGTGCCCACCTGGGTCGCGTTTGCCGTCAGCCAGTTGCTCGAGGTCCACCTGCCGGCGCTGGTCAACTATCAGTTCACCGCCGAGATGGAGGACGATCTCGACGCCATCAGCCGCGGGGAACGGGGGCACGTCGACTATCTCAAGGCGTTCTACTACGGCAACAACCACGACGGGCTGAAGCCGCTACTCGAGAACAAGGTGGATGAGATCGACGCCCGAAGCGTCAGCCGCGTTCTCATCGGCAAGCCCAACGGCACGGGGGAGGCAGGCGCCGAGGTGTATGTGCGCATCGGCCGCTTTGGACCGTACGTGGAGCAGGCCGACCGTCGGGCGAGCCTGCCGGAGAAGCTCGCCCCCGACGAGCTGACCCTCCAGACCGCCCTGGAGATGCTCGACAAGGCGGCCCAGGGGGAAGAGCCGCTGGGCATTTGCCCTGACACCGGCGAGCCCGTCTTCCTGCGAGCGGGCCGTTTCGGGCCCTACGTGCAGCGGGGCACGGCCAATGGCGACAAGAAGCCCCAAAATGCCTCGCTCATCAAGGGAATCGAGCCGGAGCAGGTCGACCTCGAGCTGGCGCTGAAG
>JBDRTC010000482.1:0-3865 GCA_043824335.1 Planctomycetota bacterium
CAAATTGCCCAACGGGTTGGACGAATCTTTACCGCCTTTCGATGGTAAGTTGTAGGGATGAAAAGACTTAAGTTGACCCCGCTACCCCGCTCGGCGAATGGTCGTTTCGCGTCCGGTCCGTTTCGGGAAGCCCACCGTGGGCTGTTGACACGGCTTGCGCGGCAGGGACAATCGGTCAGCAGGTGAGGATCACCAGACCACCAGCAACTTTCACGACCGCACGCCGCGACGATCCGTTTCCAGCAACCCCAAGGGAGACTCGCCATGACGCGCAACTTGGCAAACGCCATCGTTCTCGCAGCCATAACACTGATCGCTCCGGGCCAACGGGCTCACGCCCAAGAGGCCGACCTGTACGTGGCCACCGATGGCAATGACGAGTGGTCGGGGAAGCTTGTCCAGTCCAACGCCGACCGAACCGACGGGCCCCTGGCCACCATCGCCGGGGCGCAGCAGGCGGTGCGGCGATTGAAGACCGGGCAAGCGGGCCGGCAAACCCCGATCGTGGTGATGATCCGTGGAGGAACGTACTTCCTCGATCAGCCCGTCGTCTTCAAGCCGGAGGACTCGGGAACGGAGAAGTCGCCGGTTGTGTATCGGGCGTTCGGCGAAGAGCGTCCGGTTTTCAGTGGTGGAACCCAAATCGAGGGCTGGACCGTCGACGAGAACGGCCGGTGGAACGCCCAGCTCGAAGACGTGAAGAACGGCCAGTGGTCGTTCGCCCAGCTCTTTGTGAACGACCAGCGGCGATTCCGTCCGCGGCTTCCCAAGGAGGGCTATTACACGATCGCCAAGCAGATGCCGCCGTCGCCCAAGGCCGAGGGAAAGGGCCATGATCGGATCGGCTACGCCGGCGAGCAGTTCAATCCCCAATGGGCGAACCTCGACGACGTGGAGGTCATGGTCTTCCAGCAGTGGTCGGCCTCGCGGATGCGGATCGCCTCGATCGACCCTGAAGAGCGCGCCGTCACGTTCACCGGCCAAACGATCACGACAACCTGGTGGGGCGCGTTTCCCGAGGGGTACCGGTTCCTGGTGATGAACGTCCGCGAGTCGCTCAGCGAGCCGGGCGAGTGGTACCTGGACCGCCCCACCGGCCGGCTCACGTACATTCCCCGGCCCGGCGAGTCGCCCGAGGCGGCCGTGGTGATCGCCCCGCGACTCGATCAACTGGTCGTGTTCACCGGCGACGGCCAGAACGGGCGCTGGGTTGAGCACGTGCACCTCGAGGGGCTCACGTTCGCCCACTCCAACTGGGTCCTTCCGCCGACCGGGCAAGTGTTTCCCCAGGCGGAGATCGGCCTCGGCGCGGCGGTTTCGGCTTGGGGGGCGCGAAACGTGGTGATCGACGGCTGCGCCGTTCGGCACACGGGCGGGTACGCCATGGCGTTCGGCACGGGCTGCCGGCACAACCGCGTCGAGAATTGCTCCCTGGTCGACCTGGCCGGGGGAGGGATCAAGATCGGGCACGCGGGGGCCGGCTCCTGGGGCGACGTTCACGGCGCGGCCACCGGTCCTGAAGCGATCGTTTCGCACCACACGATCCGCAACTCGACGATCGCCCACGGCGGACGGATGCACCCGGCGGCCGTCGGCGTGTGGATCGGCCAGTCGCCCCACAACGTGCTGGAGCACAACGACATCGTCGATTTCTATTACACCGGGATCTCGGTCGGTTGGACCTGGGGCTACGGCGAGAGCCACGCCCACCACAACGAGATCGCCCACAACCACGTCCACAAGATCGGCCAGCGCGTCCTTTCCGACATGGGCGGCATCTACACCCTGGGGATCTCGCCCGGCACCACGGTCCACCACAACCACTTCCACGACATCGACTCGTTCAGCTACGGCGGATGGGGCCTTTACACCGATGAGGGCTCCAGCGGAATCGTGATGGAGAACAACCTCGTCCACCACACCAAGACCGGCAGCTTCCATCAGCACTATGGCAAGGAGAACCGCATCCAGAACAACATCCTCGCCTTCTCCCAGGTGCAGCAGATCCAACGCACGCGAACCGAAGAGCACGTTTCCTTCTTCTTCGAGCGGAACCTCGTTTACTGGGACAACGACAGCCCGCTTCTGGGCAGCAACTGGAAGGACAACAACTTCCGCCTCGATCACAACCTCTACTGGCACGCGGGCGGCAAGCCGGTCACGTTCCCCGGCGGGCTCACGCTTGACAAGTGGCAGGAAGAGCGCGGCCAGGACAAAAACTCCGTCATTGCCGATCCGGGTTTCGTCGATCCGCAAAACGGCGACTTCCGCCTGAAGCCCGACTCGCCCGCCCTGGCCGTGGGGTTCAAGCCGTTCGACGTCTCCTCGGCCGGCCGCCAGACGAAGCCAACGGTGACCGCCGACCTGCCGGAGGTTCCCCGGGGCTTCGACTCGCCGTAACGCTACCGGTGTCCGCCCTGTAGAAGGAGGTTGCAACGATGGCCCAACTAGATCGCCGCACGTTTGTGAAGAGGGCAACTCAAGCGGTAGCCGGGCTTGGCAGCCTTACGGCGGTGGTGACGGCGGGCGAGACGTCGCCGCAGCGCCCCTGCCCGCCAAGTGCCTGGAAGAAGCGCGGGATCGTGCTCGAATCGGCGGAGAAGTCGGGAAGGGTCCAGAGCTTCACCTGCCCGGCCGAACCGCTCGGCGACGGAGGCTGGCGGATTTGGCACTCGGCCTACGGGCCCGGCATTCCCTTCAACATCGGCAAGGCCGAGGGCGTGTTGGGCGAGCCGATGGTCCGCCACATGGCCGTTCTTTCCCGTGGCGACCCGGCCGAAGCGCCGTTTGCGATCGGCAATCTGCCCGAAGAATGGCGACCGGTGCAGGGCGTCCCCCTTCGCCTGAACGACGGAAGACATCGCCTCTACTTCTGGGCCCACGGGCCGGGCGTGGTCCGCTATCTGGCGGCCGAAAGCGACGACGGCCGCCGGTACCGCGTGTTGGATCCTCACAGGCCGTGCCTTTACCATCCGTTCGATCGTGCCGTCGACGGAAAGGTCGCCGCGGCCGCGGGGCTCACGCGCCTTGCCGGCCGCGCTTCCAAGCGACCCGACGGCGAGCCTGCCGCCCCCGCGAACTTGATCTCCAACGACGCCACCAACGTCTACCAACTGGCCGACGGCAGCTTCGAGATGTATTCAGTCGCCCTGGTCGAGGTGGCCAAGGACGATCCGGCCTACATCGCCCATGACAATGCGGCCGGGTGGGTCCGCGTGATCGATCGGTACGCGAGCGAAGACGGCCTCCACTGGACGGACCGGCGCCGCATTCTCGTGCCCGACGAGCACGACCCGAGCGACCAGCAGTTCTATTTCCTTTCGGTAACGCACACACCGCGGGGCCGAGTCGGAGTGCTCGGTCATTACCGGGTCGAAGCCCAGACCATGGACCTGGAGTGGTGCCTCTCGTCCGACGGGATCCGGTGGGAGCGTCCCCTTCGCACGCCGTGGATTTCGCGGGGCGAGCCCGGCGAGCCCGACTGCTACGGAATCTATGCGCCCCACGCGCTGGTGAACCACGACGGCCAGTGGCACCTGCTCTACACGGGCGTGAACTCCGCCCATAACGGGAAACACGCCCACGGAGATCCCACGGCGGTGGTCATGCACGCCACGTGCGACTCGATCTGGGCATGACGGACGGGCCCCGCCATTTTCGAGAAGTCCAGTTGAAACTGGAAAACTCTGAGGTTGGGAGACAACGCGATGACCTCGCAAACGACAGCAGGTTTCGTTCGGGCGGCTTTGGCCGCGGGACTGGTATTGGGGCTCGGCACGCCGCTTTCGGCGGCCGGCGATGAATCGAACCCGAGTCGTAACCAAGCCCGACAGATCCTCGAAGCGACCGGCGTCCAAGGCGGCCT
>JBDRTC010000483.1:0-7233 GCA_043824335.1 Planctomycetota bacterium
GTGGTGCCCCGCTCGTAGTCGAGCTGCTCTTTGAGGTCGTCGGGACACTGGGGGCTGGCCCGCATTCGGTCCAGGTATTCCACGGCCAGGTCGTGATAGCCGCGCTGGCGGAGCCCCTCCAGGAAACGCCACGCCTCTTCCGCGGCTTCTCCCGGACGCACAACCGCGACGAGCCCGCAAAAGATCGTGCTCCCGACCAGCAACACGCGAAGACGCGTCGAATGTCTCATCGGTCGTATTCCTCTTCCGCATTCAAGTGCGGACATTCGAATCGGGTGAAGAGAAGCACATGTGCAACAGGGTAACGGCATCCGCATGGGGAGACAAGGACATCGAGGTCCTCTGACAAAGGGGATGTCGCCTCAGGTACGTTCGGATGAGTCCGTCTCGACACGGGCAATCGGAAAACCTTCCACAAGCCACCTCTCTTTCCAGCGAGCACGTGGACCAGCCTCGTCCCCACTTCCGTGTGGTGCGCCCGCTTTCGCCCGCTCTACGGTCGAGGCAATTGGTTCCTCTGGTTCCTCAACCCCTGAAACGTGAGTCGGGTGGCACTGGCGTCTCGCCAGTGCTTGAACCCGTTCAGGGGCACGATGCCCGTGCCACCCACCCGGCCCGCTCGCCGCCGAAGGGGAGGACCAGACAAACTCCCCATTGGCAACCCCTTCCAACGAAGGGTGCCTGCCGGCCTTGTGGGGCGGGTCGACCGCATCAGGATTCTTCTCCCGGTTCGGAATACGGATATCTTCCCGGAAAGGCCGGAAAGTGACGAGCGAAATCTGGTCCTCGGTGCCCACCGTGTGCCCGAATGCGGAGAACGCCTGGGTGATCGTTTCCAATTCCCTTAACCTCGGCGGAGGCGCGTTCGGCAGCCGATACGCGCTTAACAGGAAGGCAAGCACCGCGCCCAAATAAGAGAACGCAACCGCCGTGACCAGCGAAACCGTGGCGGTCATCTGCCCCAGCCGGGCCAGGCGCATGCGCCTTTGGCCGATCCGATGCAGCTTCTGATGAAGGCCGGACGGGATCGGGACGTCGCAAACTGCGGCGTCCAGGTCGGCGTTGGCGGCAACGGGGATCTCGCGGAGCCGCCCGAGCATGCCCGTCGGCACGGGCACGTCGCGCAGGCGGGTGTCCAGCCAGGTGTCGAACGAATAATCCGTGGAACTCATCGGGCTACTGCTCCGCTTCTCTTGCTCCGTGCCGGGCGCCGGCGGCCAGCAGGTATTCCCGCAATCGCTTTCGGGCGCGGCTGACCCGAGACAGAACCGTGCCCAAGGGAACGCCGAGCAGGTCGGCCGCTTCCTGGTGGGTCAAGCCGGCCACGACCACCAGGAGGAGGGTTTCCCGCAGCGCGTCGGGCAGCCGGTCGAGGGCCTGCTGGACCTCGTCGCTGTATTCGTTTCTCAACGGGTCTTCGGGGGGCCGGCCGAGGTCCCAGGGTTCGCCCAGTCCAAGCCGCAGGGCGGGATCGCGTCGCCGCCAGCGGTCCACCACGCGACGCCGCAGGATGGCCGCCAGCCACGCCCGCTCCCCGAGGCCCGGCTGGAACGAGCGCCGGCTCTTCCAGGCCGACCGGTAGGTTTCTTGGACGATGTCCTCCGCCTCGTGGCGATCGCCCAGCATACGATAGGCCAGCCGATACAAGACCGGACCATGGTCGGCCACGAGGCGGTTGAATTCAGCCTGCGACAGCGCCAAGCTCGACACTCCTTCCGGCCCTCGCGTTTCGGCCGCCGTGCCGGGTGTGCGAGGTGGATGTTGCCCTGGAATTCGCGTGCCGCCCCGAGGATTATTCCCCCGGCATCGCATCAGGATAACGCGACGTCTCCCAAGGCGAGAAATGGGCCCTCGTTCCCGATTATAAGGGCTGAGCGAGCCGGGGTCCTATCTGGGAACCGTCCCCGCAAAATCCGGCAGGGCCATTGGCTTCCCCTCTGTCGAGTGGTGGGCGGCAGATGGGCGTCCTGCCAATCGCCGAGGGCCCGTTGGGGAATACCTTCCGGCCGCTTTGGCGAACGGTTGTTGGTTCGGCCGACGAGGAGCGTCGGCATTCGTCCAACTTGAGACCCCACCCTCGCCGCGATACAATTGAAATGGAGATTCTCTCGCCACTGAACCGTACCGGTCCACCGAGCCCCAGGTCCCTTCCCGTGTTGGACTTCCAGCGAGGTCCCCAGCCCCGGAATTTCCTTGCGCGCCGGGAGCAATGGCGTTTGCTCGTGTTGGTGCTGATGCTGGGGCTGGTGGTGCTCTTCGCGCTCGAGGCCCGCGACCCGGATCACTATCGGTGGCTCTTTGCCCAAGGCCGGAACGGGCCGGCTTTGCCGGCGCCCGTCGAGAGCGGGAAAGCCGTCGAGGCGGGGCCGTCACGGCATTTCCCGGGCGTCGAGCCTGGCCTTGTTGCGTCGATCCGCGACAACAGGCCGCTGGAGCGCCCGGAGTGGGATGCCTGGCTCCACTTCTTCGACGTGTTGGAAACCAACGACGAGGCGACGCTTCAAGAGGCGTCTGCCGGCCGCGTCAGTTTCGTGCAGCTTTTCGAGCAGTCGAAGGAGTACCGTGGAGAATTGGTGACCACCGGCGGCATCGTGCGCCGGGCACACCCGGCGAAGACACCCGAGAACGACTACGGAATTTCAGACTATTACCAGATTTGGCTCTGGCCGGCCGATCATCCCAACGAGCCGATGACCGTCTGGTGTCTTCATCTTCCGGAAGGCTTTCCGATCGGCATGGAAATGGCGGAAGAGGCGGAGGTGACCGGCCTCTACTTCAAGCTGTGGGCCTACAAGGGGGCAGACGGAAAGGTGCTCACGGCCCCGATGCTGCTGGCGCGGACCATCCACTGGCGGAAGAAGCCGGTGGTGGCCGAGGCGCCGTCGCGAAGTCCGCTGCCTCTGGGGCTTTTGGTCGTCGGCGCGGCCGCGTTCGCCGTCTTGGCCACCGTGTACATATACTATCGAACCTCGACCGCGGGTCCGGCCCACGCAGTGTCTCTTTTGAAACACGACGCGCTCGGCGGCGCCGAGCCGGCGGACGTCGGCGCCGCCTTGCAACAGTTGGCCGACGCGGAAGACGCACCCGGCTCGTAGCCGCACGGCGCGTGCGTCTTATCGGCAAGAACACCACGGAGCCACGGAGAACTCGGAGGAAAGGATTTGAATGGGGTGTTGATAATCCGTATTGCACAGCAGACTCTCTTCCATGCCGTTGCTGGAAATGTCTGCCTCCTGATGATCTCCGTGTCTCCGTGGTGAGACTCCTGGCCAGCCGTTCGACATTGTGGACCGCATGGTATCCCTTTTGCGAATGATCCGCACCGAAAAGCGAGCCCTCTTGACGGCAGCTTGTTCTGCGCTGGCGGCGGTGGTCCTTGTCGGCCTTCCGGCGCCGGTCGCTACGTTTGACGGCGAGGTCGAGGCGTCGATGGGGGAGCCGGAAGAGAACCATTCGAAGCGCGGCTCCGAAGCGCCGCGGATTTCCGGTCCGCGTGACCTGTTCGCGCTTCAGGGCATCGACCAGAGCCATTTCGACCTCTTGACCGACAACACGCCGTGGCAGGAAGGCGAGACCGAGCCGATGCTGAAGATCATGTATCGGCTCCATCACAACTTCCGTTTGATGGATGTCGAGTCGTGGTCCCTCGGGATTCCCCGGCCGGCGCAACTGGCCAAGAACCCCGAAGCCTATCGCGGCGAGATTTTTCACCTGGCCGGACGCGTCGTCTCGATCGAAGTCCCCCCACTGGCGCCGGAGGTGGCCCGGCGTTTTGAGCTGAGCCGTTACTACCGTTGTGACTTCTTGCTTGGTGAGGCACGGCAACCGGCAGTGCTTTTTACCCGCACGATCCCCGAGGCCTGGAAGCCGGGCGCGCCGCTCGATGCCCCGGCCGGCGCGTTCGCCGTGTTCCTGAAGCTGGGGAGCGAGGACACCCAGCGGCCGCTGCCGATCTTCGTGACCGCGCGCGTGGCTTGGTATCTTCCGACCCAACTGGGGGACCTCGGCTTCGACGTCGGCCTGCTCGACGACCTGCGACCCGGGAAATCCGATGAAGACGAAGACGGCGAGCCCGACGGCCAACCTCGCTCCAGGCTGAGGGATCTCCGCCTGGGCACTCACAATCGGGAGTGCTTCTATCAACTGTTGGCCGCCGCCGGCCGGGCCAAGCCGGGCGAGCTGTTGGCCGAAGCCGCCGAAGAGCTCCGCCGCACGGGCCAAGAGCAATTCTCGGTCGTGCCGTTGTTCAACCAGCCGGTCGAGCAGCAGGGGCGGCTGGTCGTGTTGTCGGGCTCGGCGCGCCAGGTGCTTTTGGTCCGCGTGAGCGATGAGGATGTCCTCTCCCGGTTCGGCATCGACCATTACTACCAGGTCTTTCTGTTCACCGACGACTCCCAGAGCAATCCGCTGGTGTTCTGCGTGCGCGAGCTGCCCGAGGGGATGCCGGTGGGCGAAGGCGCCGAATACGGCGAGCGGGTCACGGTGGCGGGGTTCTTTTTCAACACCTGGGCGTATCGGAACCGGCGGTCGGGCGATACCTCGACGCCTCGGGAGGAGTGGCAGCTTGCGCCGCTTCTGATCGGGCGGGATTTGAAGTGGCATCCGCTGAAGAGGCCGGCCTCGAATCCGTACCTGGGCGCGATCGCCGGGGGACTGTTTGTGTTTGCGTTGTTCGGCGTGTGGCTTGCTCTATGGCGATACAGCCGGGCCGACAAGCAGTTCCGCCGGACAACGATCGCCCGGCAATTCGCCCTCGACTCCGGCGTCTCGCTCGACGAAATCGGTCTTGAGGCCGACGGCAAGCCCGATTTCAGCATGCTCCCGCAGCCGCCCGAGTCCGAAACAGACTCCCCGGGCGCACCGCCAAGCCCGAAGGATGACGGGCCCCCCGCGCCCGACTCGATGCGCTGAGGGCACCCTTGACGTGCCCCGGGTCGAGTTCCTACCCTGGTAGCGTGTCCCTGCCGGGCTTGATGCGCTAATCGCAAAGGCCGACGTGCCGTCGGCCGCTAAACATTCCAGTCTCTGCCCGGCGGAGCACGTTTAGCGGCCGACGGCACGTCGGCCTGAGCGTCGCCCAACGCAAGACTGAGAATTCGTATGACCGGGACCACTGGAAACTGCCACTGGGAACCTCTGAGCATCTGAATGGAGGGACTGACGCAATGCGACGTGCGAAGATCAGCATCATCGGCGCGGGGAACGTTGGGGCAACGACCGCCCATTGGTGTGCCGCCGCGGAGTTGGGTGACATCGTTCTCTTGGACATCCCCCAAACCGAAGGGATGCCGCAGGGAAAAGCGCTGGACTTGATGCAAGCGTCTCCGATCGTTGGGTTTGACTCGAACGTCGTGGGCACAACCAGCTACGACGACACGGCCGGAAGCGACGTCGTGGTGATCACCGCCGGCATACCCCGCAAGCCGGGGATGAGCCGCGACGACCTCTTGAGCACCAACGCCCGGATCGTCGGCAACGTGACCGAGCAAGTCCGAGAGACGAGCCCCGAGGCGATTCTCCTGGTGGTGTCGAACCCGCTGGACGCGATGGTGCAGCGGACGTGGCAGGTCAGCGGCTTTCCGCCCCAACGGGTGATCGGGCAGGCGGGGGTCTTGGATAGCGCCCGGTTCCGCGCGTTCTTGGCCATGGAACTGGGTGTTAGCGTGGAAGACGTCGCGGCGATGCTCCTGGGCGGGCACGGCGACACGATGGTTCCACTGCCGAGCTGCAGTTGCGTGGGCGGGATCCCGGTCACACAATTGATCGCGCCCGAGCGGTTGGAAGCGATCGTTCAGCGTACCCGAGACGGGGGCGCTGAAATCGTGGCATTGCTCAAAAGCGGCAGTGCCTATTATGCTCCCGCGGCCGCCACCGCCCAGATGGTCGAGGCCGTCGTCCGCGACAAGAAGCGACTCATTCCCGCCGCGGCCTATTGCGACAAAGAGTACGGCGTGGGAGGGTACTACGTGGGCGTGCCGATCCTTTTGGGGGCCGGGGGGGTGGAACGAATTATCGAGATCGACCTGTCGGAGCCGGAGCGGGCCGCACTTGACAAGAGCATCGAAGCGGTCAAGAATCTCGTCGAAGCCATGGCCAACCTCCTCTCAGGCGAGTGAAAGAGAACGCTTCGATGCGCGCAACGCTAGCACTTTGATTCCTTTCCATTTTTTTCCATTCGCCGGTGCGGTTGACAACCGGGGGCCCAATTGAGTAGAGTCTGTCGTGTCCGGGTTTCCGGCAGGGACGGGAGGATTGGCAGCATGGAATTGCGGCCGTCAATCGCTTTCGGACTCATCGCCTATCACTGGCAATCATTCCACGCCTATCCCACGGCCATACGATCATGAACCGTATTCAGCATCCGACCAGGTCCACCAAAGAAGCATCACACCCGCCAAAGTTCAACATCGAATCGGGCCTCTTCGTCGCGCCTTCCAGTCGCGACGCTTCCCATGTCCTCTTCGGGCCGAAGCATTACGAGCCGAATTACGCGTATCCGCTCATCGTGTGGCTGCACTCGGCGGGCGACGACGAGCGCCAGTTGGTGCGGATCATGCCCACGATCAGCCTGCGGAACTACGTGGCGGTGGCCCCGCGCGGCTTCGACGCCGACGACGAGTCGACCGATCGGCCATTCTGCGGATGGCCGCAGACCGCCAACCACATCCAGGAGGCCGAATCGCGCATCTGCGAGGCCGTGGAAGCGGCCAGGCACAGGTTCCACGTTAACCGGGATCGCATGTTCCTGGCCGGATTCGGTTCCGGAGGGACGATGGCCTTCCGGGTGGCCATGAACGATCCGGCCCCCTTTGCCGGAGTGCTGTCGATTTGCGGGGCGTTTCCCAGCGGGCACAATCCCTTCGGCCAACTCAACCGGGCCCGCCGCCTCCCCATCTTTCTGACCGTCGCGCGCGACAGCCGCGAATACCCGCCGGAAGAAGCGTGCGAGAATCTCCGGCTGTTTCACGCCGCGGGCATGTCGATCGTTCTGCGCCAGTACCCTTGCGCCCAGCAACTGACCGAACAGATGCTCCGCGACGTGGACCGCTGGATCATCGAGCAGATCTCCGCGCCGGCGGAGTGCGAGTAGCCGCATTTTCCACCGGCTGCCAGCAGTGCCAGCACACGGGTGCAAACGGGCATTGACATCGGCCCGCGTTTTCGAGTACAAGCCGCCCATCTTTTCCTCGTCTCCTCCGTTCCGCGAGAGTGAAAATCCCCTCGGGACGCTCG
>JBDRTC010000484.1:0-4347 GCA_043824335.1 Planctomycetota bacterium
CGGCGTCGGCAACCATTTCCGGCGTCATCGTATAGGGCACGTTCATCGGCAGAAACGCACAGTCGACGCCGGCCAGGCGGGCCATTTCCGGGATGTTCTCCGTGTCGCCCGCCACGTAGATCCGCTTGTCACCGAACGTGATCACGTATCCGTTACCCGCGCCTTTCGGGTGAAAGGGCTGACCTGGGCCGCGCATGTGAACGACGTTGTACGCGGGCACGGCCTCGATCGCGAGTCCCTTGATGTTCTTGACGTCGCCGTTTGTGAGCACGACGCCGCCGGTGATTCGCGATGCGCAGGTCTCGGTCAGCACAATCGCGGTGTCTTTGGTGCTGATCGTTTCGATGGTTTCCGTGTCAAAATGATCGCCGTGCTCGTGGGTCACCAGGATCACGTCGGCTTTGGGAAGCCTGGAGTAATCGGCGTAACGGCTCACCGGATCGACGTGGATGACCTTTCCGTCGAACCGGAACATCAGCGTGCCGTGGCCGATGAAGGTGATTTCCAGGTCGCCCTTGGACGTGGCGATCGCGTCCGCTTCAAACCGGAGTGCCGCGCCCAGGGCCGTGAGCTGGTCGACAAACGGCTGGGGAACCTCTCCCGTGGTGGAGATCGGCACGTCCCAGGTGATGACGCCGCCTTGCTGATTCAGTTGTCGGGTGTAGCCGATGATGACGTCGTCGGAGAGCACCGGCCGCTCGCCCTGGCACCACGAAGTGCCGAGATAGCTCAAGAGCTGATACTGCACTCGTTTTCCGCCCCGCTCGATCCAGCGGCCGGGACAGCTTTGAAGGGCGTCGGGCACCTTTTCGAGGGTGACTTCGCCGGCCGTGTAGTCTTCGTGCTCGCTGTGGCAAACGACGGGCACCTTGACGCCCGGGTTGAAGGCCACGAGCGAATCGGGGTTACCCGCCTTCAGGGCCGCGGCAAGAGTAGCGAAGTTGGGTTCGTCGGCGTGGCGGTACATCTCGTCGGCGAAGTAGCAGCCGTCGATCCACCAACCGTGTACGTTGTGGCCCCAGCGAGCCGACCATTCGCGAACCACCGCTTCCCAGCTCCGCTGGAACTCGACGAGCCTCCCGCCCGTGGGCTCGCCGGGCAACTGCCACCCGCCAGGCTGCCCCCATCGCCACTGGAGCTTCTTTCGGGCGACGGGATCGGCCGCCGGAGCGCCGCTGGGGAGATAGACCATCAATCGGATGCCGTGCGGCGCCAGCGCCACGGCCAGGTCGGCGATAAGGTCGCGCCGCGAGCACTTGCTCGGGCGGATGCCGACAATCTTGTCGTAAGTCGCGTTGGGCGAGCAGTAGTGCCCCGAGTTCTGGCCAATGGTGAACACGCAGTACTTCGCCCCGGTCGAGGCGAGTTGCTCGGCCAGCGCGGCGGTGTCGAACGCATCGATCTGCTCGTTCCACTTCTCGGCCGTCAATTCCGCCCCGCCGGCCGAACTCGGCGGCGCGCCGAGGTAGTGCAGCAAAACGCCCCATCGGGCCTGGTGAAACCAGTCGGTTCTCTCGGCGGCTTGCGCCGGGCCCAGGAGAGCAAACAGCCCCAGCACGGACACCAGGCCAATTGCCACAGAACGTCTCATCTTGCCAACCTCCTCGGCTTGAATTATGGAAACCAGGGAAAATAAACGTCTTCGTAGTCGGCCAGGTCTCACCAGCAAAACTCGCGCACCATCGCATAGCCTACCACGGGCACCCAGCCAAGGGAATCCACTCGGCCGCTGCTGATGCCGAGACTCGCCTGGCGGCCGAGCTTTTGGCCGACTACGTCAAACGCGCCTCGGGCGCCGAACTGGCGATCGCAGAAGAGCCGGACGAGGAAGTCCACGTCGACGACGTGGCCATGTTCAAGGTCGAGTAGCCCGCCCGGCGCGCCCCGAGCGCGGACCCACAGCCGCGCCCGGGAGGGCCCAAGCCCTGCCTTCGCCAATGCCTGGGATTGGTTGCGGCTAGCCTGCCACGGCAGCCACCGCCCAGACGATCGTCACTGCGGCGGCGACCGAGCTGAGCACGAGCCGGACCCAGCGACCGTGGCCTCGCGGCCTGTCTGCGACCCGGTCAACGACGTAGCCCGGAGGGGCTGTGATCGTGACCCTTTTCTGCGACTCGTCGCCAGCCAGGCCGTCGACCCGGTGGTGACAGCTCTCCAAAGAACAGCGTTTCTCAAAAGTCATCTCATCTCCTCCTGGACAAACTGCGAAAGGACGGCGAAGGGTTCCCGCTCGGCAGGCGGACGCCCCGGGCGAAACGCGCTGGCAAGTCCCTGAACGCACTTGACAAACCCTCCGAAAGTGGTACAATTGACTGTCGACTACGAAAGTCATTGGCCACGTCGCTACTGGATTAACTTCGTACGCACGTAATCTGTTTCCAGTTCGCTCCCCGGCCAGAGAAAAAAGGGGAAAGATTTGCCGACTTCCGTTCCCACCCCAACTCCAAGTGAGCTCGACATCCTTGCGGCACTCTGGCAGGCGGTGACCGACGAGGGCGAGGTCGCACTTCGCGTCTCCGACATCCATCCGCTTGTCGCTGCTCGTAGGACCCGGCATGGAGAGAGCGAGCCGTCGCAGGTGACGATTTCCAGCCAGCTACGAGGCCTCTCGGCAAAGGGGCTCGTTGAAGCGGTCGTGGCTGGGGGCTCGGGCGGGGCGGGCGGCAAGCCCGTGCGCACTCGGGGCCTTCTCAAAGCGACGACACGATCCCCCCTCACGGGCTACAAACCCTCATATTCTCCGAGCGAGGTTCTACAGGGGACCTTTGAAGCGCTTGCCAGCGCGTACCCTGAGAGCCAGCGTTCTCAGGCGTTGCTCGACTTTGCCAAGGCGATCCAACTGCCCGACGAGACACTCAAGAACTTGGAGAAGCTTCTGGCAGCGGAGCCTAACCGCGGTCCGTGAGAGTGCCGGGACGCACACGCCGCGTGGCGGGGGCGGCCAGCACCCGATTGCGATCGAGTTTGTGGGTGCCATGGGTGGCTTGCCTCCCGGAAGCGTTCTGCTTTCAAACGCAGCCGGGCCGTGCTTTTCCGCGCTTCCGGTCAACTGCCGATTCCCATCCTCACGAAAAACTGGTTAGAATGCACGGTCGTGGCCTGTCGGAGGACTGCAGGGCGCGTGGGTCGCAGGTGAGGAGATCAAGGGATGAAGCGTGTAGTGGCCGCGGATTTGGCTTCCAGGTTCTTGAACCTCATTAGCGGTGGCGTCGTGGGCGACGCCCTGGGTCGCAAGCGCGCGCCCGAGAAGCTCGCTCGGGCGGCGCTTTCCGGAGCGCGTCAGAGACGGCCCGTTCGAGTTCGGGGGGTCTCGACCCGCGGTCCGGCAATCCACGGAAATCCGCGGCAAGCGCTTCGGGAATCCCTCTACGGCAGTTTGGCGCGGCACAGCAGGTTGCGACTGGGGCGCATCTTGCGCGAAATGCTGACCGGGGCCGCCGGGGGGCTCCTGGTCGCGGCGGTGCTCTTCCCCACGCTCTACGGTTTGTGTTACCTGCTCTGCCGTTGGCTGGGAGATACCCGCTGGGTGGAGCCGAGCGTGCTGGCGATCGCTCTGGGCTGGTTCGCGCTGATTTTTCTTCTTCACCGGACCCTGCACAACCGCAGGATCGACTTGGCTTCCAACGGCCTGAGACTCGGGCGGTTGCGAAGCCTTGCCGATCCGCGGTCGGCCCAAACGCTCACGTTCTTCCTCCTGACGACGGTGGGAACCCATGCCGCGTTGCTTTATCTGACCCCGGACTTTTTTTTCGCCCAGCCCGCCGACCTCTCCACACCGCAACCGTTGTTGGCGGCCGTCGACAACGTCTGCCAGGGTTCCCTGGCTGATCACGCGGGCGCCGATACGGGCTTCGCCGAGGCCGAGGCGCTTCTCTCGCCCTACGGCCGGGTGCTCTTCCTGGCTTATCGGTCACTTTCGTGGGGCCTGCTGGGGGCCTTCCTGCTGTGGGGACGGTATCACTTTGTGTGGATGCGGCGACTCTACCGCGACTTTCCTCATGAAGATCCCGGGCCGGAGGATTTTGAGAAATCCGGGCTGAAGAGCTGGATCCGATATCTGTCCGACGAGCATCTCCTTTCTTTCCCCAACGAGATCCTCTTTCTGGTGCTGGCCTCCAAGTATATCGGCGGCGACACGGAAGGCGCGAGCCAGATGATTCGCGATTCCGGAGACATGGAAGTCAGCGTGGGCGTCCAAGAATTGCTGATCAACGAAAAGACCGGCGAGAACCTCTTCCAAGAGGCCGCGGCGGCACCAGGAGCAGACGCCCAATGCCATCCATGACCCTTCGCCGGCGGCTGGTCATCCCGCTGGCCTGTGTGTTGATCGCGTACGGCGGATTCCAC
>JBDRTC010000485.1:0-3664 GCA_043824335.1 Planctomycetota bacterium
CCGCCCGGTTAGATCCATCGCAGCCGGCGATCACGACCAGCAACACCGCCAGCGGCGCCCAAGAAAGGTTTCTTCGAATCATGAACATCTCCCTCCTCTTTCGCAAAGGTCATAGGGGATAGAAACAAAGGATTGCTGCCACGTGCCCTGGGCACATTCATCTTACCCTAGTTGCTGCGCTCGTAGAAACGGCCCTAAAACTGCCCAAGAACTTCGCCGCCGCGAATGGTGGCCAGCTGCCGCCAAGTTATCAGGTCGATCGTCTCGCTGACGAAGCGTGCGGACCCATCGCCCAGCAGGACCTGGACTCCGCCCGGGTGCCGGCTGCGGGCTGCGCACGTGTCGGTCGTCGAGCCGTTTCCGTTAATCGAGGGCAGGCCTTGCGCGGGGTTGTTCACGCACCAACTGCAGCAGGGGTAGCAGCGATCGGGCAACTCCGTGTTTGGGCCCAACTCGGTAAAAATCAATGCCCCGCAGGGCTGGTCGCTCCACATATCCCCGCGGTAAACAGGGCCCGTGAGGCTTTCGGCAATGCACATCGTGTTGCTGGTGCCGTCTGTGATGTCTCGGATCTTGGTCACCTTATTCATGGTGAAGAAGGTCCGTATGGCGGGATCATTGGAGAAAAGATCGCCAAACTGCATACCCGTGAAAACGCCAGAGTAGTTGTGTTTCGCCCACTGCTGGTAGGCCTGGGAAACGTTGACCCCGTCGGTGCCTCCGAGCCCATCACTGGGGCAGAGCAGGTTGGGAACCACCTTGTTGGTCACCTGCTTATTGGCATTTGCCCAGAGGATCCCCCAGGGCAGGTTGTCCCACTCGAGCGCGTCGTAGAGGGTACTCTGCTCGTTGTAGGGAAGCAGGTGCACATGGAAGTTCTGTCGCGCCCGCGAATACCGTCTCCCCGCCGACCAAATCACGCCCGGCGGGAACGAGCGCACCGCGGAATGGTAGTTGTGCAGCGCCAAGCCCAACTGCTTGAGGTTGTTGCTGCACTGGCTGCGTCGGGCCGCCTCGCGGGCCGCTTGCACTGCCGGTAAGAGCAGGGCGATCAGGATCCCGATGATCGCGATCACCACCAGTAGCTCGACCAAGGTAAAACCTCCAGAACTTTTCGCACGCATGGCAAAACCCTTTCCTAAAAAAGAAGAGAGAAGAAGAAAAAGAAAACAGTCACCAACTATTGTATTGATATTTGATAACAAATGTCGACCCTTTTTCCTTTTTCCGCTTGCAATGGTTTGCGTGTCCTGCCGGGATCTGCGGTGGGTACGAAGGGGGCGTCGTCCACGTATCGACGCCGCTGTCGCCCAACTCACCGACTGTCGCATCACCTTCACTATCCCCATTCATACTTCCTGACCCTAACGTTTTCTATGTGTGGACATGGGTTCAGTAGTTATCCGCTGCCTAGCACCGCCTAGTTTCCCTGGGTTCCCCAGTTTCAAGGCAGATAGCGACACCTACATGCGAATTCAACGTCGACTCAAGCTACTCAACTGGCTTCACCACCTTGAAACGACCACTTTCGTTGCGGTTTCAGACCCTGCACATAGAAAACGGTAGAGTCAGCATACTTCTATCTCTACTCGAAGCCTGAAGGTTTGCCAATGGGCCAAGTGGCTGACTTTGGTGTGTTTTTTGGCCATTCGAGAGACACTGCCACGGAAGTCCCCGAGTGCCGACCGCGGCGAGTCGATCGTTAGGGCTCTGGCTGGCTTGGATTGTGCGGTCTAAGTCCCACGGGTAGAATGGAGTAGGTTGCCGCGAGGCCGGCGTCGCAGCTCACCGCTCTGAGCCGCGCCCCGATCCGAAGGGCGGACCGCTTCGGAGGCTTGTAATGTCTATTGTGGCTCATCACTACTTCCAATATCTGCCTGTGAGCGAACGAGACCGCGACTGGGATCTCTATGTGGACGGACTCGGGTGGGCCGGCGAGCCGCCAGGCACGACGTACGCCCACAGCCTCCATCCCGAACCCTATTGTTTCGCCTGGGACAGAGGCCGGGTGCTGGCGGATTTCGCCGCTTTGTACATCACCCAGGGCCAAGGGGAATTCGAATCGGAGATCACCGGCAGAACGACCGTACCCCCCGGAAAGGTCATCTTGCTGTTCCCCGGGGTCTGGCATCGCTACCGGCCGGGCGCGGAGTCGGGCTGGACCAAGTACTCCGTCGCTTTTGGTGGCGGATACGCGCAGCGACTGCTTGAGCGGCAATTCATCTCGCCCGAGCGGCCCATCCTCGATACCGGCCTCGACGACAGCATCCTTCACGGTTACCTCCGCCTACTGGACCTATTGCAGTCCCGGCCCAACGGCTTGCAGCCGCGCTTGGCCGCCCACGTAATGGAGATCCTGGCGGCCGCCCTGGCTGCGGCCGGCCGAGGAAGGGAACTAGGGACGCTGCACGACGCGGTCCGCCGGGCCAAGCTGCTGCTCGAACAGCACGTCGAGGATCTCGTTGACATGAAACAGCTCGCCGCCTCGCTCCACCTCAGCTACGATCGGTTTCGCCACCTCTTCGCCATGCAAACCCGAATGTCCCCCTACCAGTATCACCTTCAGTTGCGGATCAATCGTGCCAAGCAGTTGCTGCACGGCACCGCGCTTTCCGTGAAGGAAATCGCCGCCACCCTGAAGTTCGAAGACCCGCACCATTTCTCGAAGATCTTCAAGAAACATGCCGGCATTTCGGCGACCCAATGGCACGGCAATGCGGGCAGGAAAGGGTGCCGGTAATCGCTCAGTTCGTCCGAGCAACTCACTGTCGTCCCGTGGCACGCTCAGAGACGTCTCTCCAAACGCTCTCGCAACTGCTCGAACGCCGCCGGCAACTTCCAACGCCGGTACACGTTCGAGTGGTCCAACGCCGCCGGGCGGCGGCCGAGCGTTGCCAAATAGTGCAGCGGATCGAGCACCTGGTCGCCCGATTCGTGGCTCCGCCGGTGGCTGGCCTCTTGACTGGGGCCGTGCGACCACGTGACACGGGCCGTCTTCGCCGAGCCGTCCTTCTTCGCCGAGGAGTTGCTCATGGGGCATCTCCTTCGCCATCCCAGTCCGACTCATTGGAAAACGCCTCGCCTAACTCCGGCAGGACCTGATCCAGCGGCGAGCTACCGGGCTCTTCGAGCGAGGGCGCCGACGGCTCATTCGGCTCCACCACCGGGGAACCGTTCGGACAGAGCGGTTCGGGAAACGTCTGCTGCCAGGCCGGCTCGGCAGACCGCTCCTCCTCCGGAGAGACCAGGTCAACTTCCTGCCGTTCCTCCCCCTGTCGCTTGAGAATCACGCGTTCTCCCTCGGCGTGAACGCTGAACGACTTCCCGCCCACCTGACCGGTCAGGTAGAACGGCTTCTTGGGCACGCCGTGGCGGGCCAACTCCAGGGCGTTGGCCGCCACACGCTTCTTCAGCGTCTGGAGCACCTCGCTGCCGGCGCCGAAGTAACGATCGGCCGGCACCAGCCCGTCGATCCCCTGATGCGTGCGTTGGAAGTTGTAGTAGTCAATGAAATGGCCGATCCTCCGCTGCGCGTCGGCCATGTCCAGGAAGATGGCCGTCTCAATGCACTCCCGCCACAGCGTTCCCCAGAACCGCTCGATCTTGCCCAGCGTCTGGGGGCGACGAGGACTGGCCACCACCTGGCGGATGCCGCGTTTTTCCA
>JBDRTC010000486.1:0-4303 GCA_043824335.1 Planctomycetota bacterium
GCGCTGGATCGCGGCCAGGTGCGAGTCACGGCGGCAGCCGTCGCGGTCTTGGCTGCTCTTGTGGCGTTGGCGGCCGGGCTGACGCTCGGTAGAGCCTCGGGCGCCGCCTGGCTCACGCTCGTCACGGCAGGCGTGCTGGGATGGACCATGGCTTCGACGGCGGTCGCCGCCGTCCACCGCCGGGCGATGCCGGAGCCGCCAGTCCTCGACAAGCCCATGATCTGCGTAGGGATCGACCGCACGGTTTCCGAGGCGCCCTTGTCCCTGGGCGCGTTCACCCAGGGTGACGGCCGGGGCTATGGTCTGTTTGAACAGTGGATTTCACGATTGGGGTATTCGACCAAACGCTTGAGCGGTCGCGAGGCGTTCTCCGGCGACGCCCTGGTGATCCTCTGCCCCACTCGATCCGTGAGCGAAGAGTTTCGCGAGGGCCTGGTCGAGTACGTGGGCGGCGGCGGGCGAGTGCTCGTGGTCGACTCGCCCGACGTGACAGGCTCCACCGCCAATAGCCTTCTCTGGCCCTTCGGGATGGCCTCGGACCATTCGGCCAGCCATCCGGGCAAGCTGGCCCTGGAGGACGGCTGGCCGGGCATCGAGGTCGAGGCGTGCTGCCACGTGACCGGCGGCGAGCCGCTTCTGCTCGTAGACCAAACGCCGGTCGGCGCCCGCGCTGAACACGGCAAAGGCTCCGTGATGGCGATCGGAGTCGGCTCGATCTTTAGCGACGCAAGCATGGGCCACGAGTGGATGACCGACCCCGATGCCGAACTTCTGACCCGCTTCGACCTTTTCTTCGCCCTCGTCGAGGCCCTCGTCGAGGACCGCCCGGTCGTGGTTCCGCCGCCCCGCCCCGCCGCATCGGCCGAGGGCTCGCAGCCAGAATAGCAGGCGGTTTCGAGTTGGCGCGACATCCAGTTGGTGTGGCAGTTGCACTGCCGCACCGTAAGGGGGGCAGCAGTACAACTGCTGCCCCAACCGAAGAGTAGTCTCGCCCCTCGCCCCTCGCCCCTCGCCCCTCACCCCTCGCCCCCGTTTCCGACGGGGACTTTGTGCCTGCAAGACGGCGTCGGGCAGGCTATAATGCTCACCGGTCAAGAACCGCTCCGTGGTAAATCCCGCTGTAGGAGACTCAAACGATGAAGGCACCGGCGAATCGAGTGGTAGGTTGTGCGATGGCGAGCTGGGCCGTTTTGTGGACTGCCGCGGCAACGCTCGGCGAAGCGCCGGCGGTGAACGAGTCGGCCCGGGATATTCCGGTGGCCTACGAGGTCGACGTGGTGGTCGTGGGCGGCGGCACGGGCGCCGTTTCGGCCGCCGTGGCGGCAGCCGAGGCGGGCGCCAAGGTGTTTCTGGCTGCCCCCCATCCCTACCTGGGCGACGACATGACCGCCACCCTGCGGCTCTGGCTCGAAGAGGTGGAGGAGCCGACCACGCCGCTGGCCCAACGCATCTTCACCGACGAAGCGCAAGCCCAGTTCGGCCCCGATCCCAACCGCCTCGAATTCACCTATGAGGCCGACGTGCCCAGCGCGCCCGTGCACAAAGACTCCGACCCGCCCGGCAAGCTCAGCGACGGCGAGTGGACCAACGCGGCCAGCCAGAGCGTGCAATACGACGGCGACGTCTCGATCGTGGCCGACCTCCAGGACTTGAAGCCGGTCGACGAGGTCCGCCTGATGGTCTACTACCGCGGCGGGGCAAGCGGACGGACAGGTGGCTTCAAGGTCCGTGGCGTCACCTTCTTCACCAGCGACGACAAACAAACGTGGAAGAAGGTAGCCGCCCTTGAGAACAGGTTCACCGGGGACGTGGCCGTCTTGTCCGTTCCAGTCAAAGCGAAGACCCGATACGTGAAGCTCGACGTCACGAAAACTGACGACATTGATCGCATCCTCCTCGGCGAGATCGAGATCACCGAGCCCGGTCCGGCGATCCCCGTGGCAAAGGCGGATCGTCCGATGCCGCGTCCGATGCACGTCAAGCGAATGTTGGACGAAGCGCTCCTGACAGCCGGGGTTGAGTTTCTCTACAGTTGCTTCGTGACCGACGTCCTCCGCGACGCCGCCGGCAACCCCTGTGGGATCGTGATGGCCAACCGGGCAGGGCGTCAAGCGGTCGTCGCCAAAACGATCATCGACGCCACCGATAGGGCGCTCGTGGCCCGATTGGCCGGCGCGAAGTTCCGCCCCTACCCCGCCGGCACGCAGACTTTCAAGCGGGTGGTGATCGGCGGCGAAGTGCGGGAGGGCGAGAACATGACGGCTCGGGTCGTCGATCCGCCTTTCCGCGGGCCCTTCCCGAACCCGGCCAAGACCTCCACCGGGATCTTCCAGGTCATCGAGTACACGCTCCAGCTTCCCATGGCCGACGACAGCCCGGCCTCCTGGGCGGCGACCGATCAATTGGCCCGCACGATGACCTACCACCCCGAGCAGCAGTTCACGTCCGACGTGCTCTTCCAGGTCCCGCCCGACTCGATCGAAGCCAAAGGGCAGGGCGCCGCGCTGGAAGCGTTCCGGCCGGCCGGCGTGGCGAATCTCTTCGTGCTGGGCGGATGTGCCGACGTCTCTCGCCAAGAGGCGGAAAAACTGCTGCGTCCCCTCGCGCTCGTCGACCTGGGCGCGAGTATCGGGACGGCGGCGGCCCGGGATGCGGCCTCGCGGCCCGCCCCGGCCGGGGTGCGACTTTCCGGCAAGCCGGCGGCCACCCCGCAGAGCGCCGGCGACGTGGGCGAATTCCTCACCGGCGTTCGCCCGACGCAGGAGTTGGCCACGGTGCCGCAAGACGCCCGAGCATTGCCCGTCTTCGGCCAATACGACGTTGTGGTGATCGGCGGCGGCACCGGCGGCGCCCCGGCCGGAATCGCGGCCGCCCAGCAAGGGGCCAAGACGCTCGTGGTCGAGTACCTCCACGGCCTGGGTGGCGTGGGCACGATCGGGGCCATCTCGAAGTATTACTGGGGCAATCGCGTCGGCTTCACCGCCACCGTGCCCGGCGGAGCCTCCTGGGTCATCGAGCAGAAGAAGGAGTGGTGGCGCGCCCAGTTGCTCGAAGCGGGGGCCGACATTTGGTTCGGCTCGATCGGCTGCGGGGCCTTCGTCGACGACGGCCGCGTCAAGGGCGCCGTGGTCGTCACGCCCCAGGGGCGCGGCGTTGTTCTGGCCAAGGTGGTCATCGACACCACCGGCAACTCCGACATTGCCGTGGCCGCCGGGGCCCAATCGACCTACACCGACGAAACCGAGCTGGCCATGCAGGGGACCGGCCTGCCCGGCCGCAAGCTCGGCGAGACCTACACAAACACCGATTTTACGATCGTCGACGAGACCGACGTCGTCGACGTCTGGCACGTGTTCGTCTACGCCAAGGACAAGTACAAGGACGCCTTCGACCAGGGACGGCTCATCGACACCCGCGAGCGACGGCGCATCGTGGGCGATTTCACGATCACCCTGCTGGACCAGGTCCTCGAGCGGACCCACCCCGACACGATCGAGGTGGCCTTCAGCAATTTTGACTCCCACGGCTACACGATCGATCCGTATCTCGAGGTCGAGCACCCGGGCAAGCGGGGTTTTCGCATCAACGTGCCCTATCGCTGCTTGCTGCCGGTCGGCATGGAGGGGATTCTGGTCGGGGGCCTGGGCATCAGCGCCCATCGCGACGCCGTGCCCATGACCCGCATGCAGCCCGATATCCAGAACCAGGGCTACGCGGCCGGGGTGGCCGCGGCCATGGCGGCCTCCGCGGGCGTGGGCCTGCGCCAGATCGACATCCGCGCCCTGCAAAAGCACCTCATTGAGATCGGCAACCTGCCCGAAAGCGTGCTCACCGACGAAGATTCCTTCCCGCTTCCCAAGGAGCGCGTGGCCGAGGCCGTCGAGAGCGTGACGGAGGAGGAGGGAAAAGGCGCCGCGGTCCTCCTGGCGCAGCCGGAAGACGCGCTTCCGCTCCTGCGCAAAGCCTACTCGGCGGCCGAGGAGCCCGCCGACAAGCTCAAGTACGCCCACCTGCTGGCCGTGCTCGGCGACGCGACCGGCCTGGAGACCCTCGCCGCCGAGGTCGAGCGGGCCGAGGCGTGGGACGAAGGCTGGAACTACCAGGGCATGGGCCAGTTCGGCACCGCCTTAAGCCCCGTCGACCAACTCATCGTCGCCCTGGGCAGAACCCGCGACCCGAGGGCGCTCCCCACGATTCTGGGCAAAGCGAAGCTCCTTACGGCGGAAGACGATTTTTCGCACCATCGGGCGGTGGGGCTGGCCCTGGAGCTGATCGGCGACCGGGCCGCCGCCCCGTCGCTGGC
>JBDRTC010000487.1:0-3225 GCA_043824335.1 Planctomycetota bacterium
GGCAGTGCAGCCCCCCGCCGAGGCGATATGTCCGACTTTCGGGAATCCCGTGGTTTCCGAAAAGTCGCGCCGGGACCCCCTTCAAACCCGGGGAAAGCGGCACTTTTTTGGGGCCCCTGCGGTGTTGGCGACCTTTTATACCTCCGCTACCATACGGACCCTTTTCGCTTCCTCCCGCCTCGCCCTATTCGCCTCGCGTTTCTGGGCGCCTTCCGGCTGGCGGCCACCAGGTGCGCCCTCCTGGTCGCGCTGGTCGGCTTGGGTCCTTTGGGCGTCGGTATGCGGCCCAAGTATCGTCTGGGGGACCCCACGGGCGTGGCGTGGAGCGCGGGACGTTGCGTGGGCCGTATCCAGCAGGGAGGCGGGAGTGCCGTCGGCTGCAACAAGCGCTTTTCTCAAGAGGGGCCGGCCGGACGCCCTTTGGCGATTCTGAAAAAGCTCGACGAGAGCGATTTCAGCAGGCGGTGGGCCACATTGTGCAGATACTGGAAGATGTGAAGAAAGACATCTCCGAGGCTGACAAGGGGACCACCGCCGCGGGCCCACCTGCCGCCGCCGACACTTCGACCGGCGGTGCAGGAGGGAAAGGAGGGGGCGCCCCTGTTTCCCAGTACGTTTTCCGTCCTCGGGGGGAATACTATGACGTGCAGTTTGGCAAGGCCAGCGCCCTTCTTGCGGCAAAGGGCCGGCAGGGCACATACCTCCTGGGACCAAGATACATTGCCGCATTGCTTAGCAAAGCCCGATTGCCTCTTTCCGTCGATGACACTTTGGGTGATTGGGCAGCGGTCTTGGAAGCGAATGAAAACCGCGGGAAATATGGAGGACATCATCGGCGAGAGTAGCGAGGAAGAGGAAGGGAGACCGGATATGTCCCTGGGGCTGCCACAATCCAGGCAGACAATCGGTGCGCCCCCGGGGAGAACATCCGCCGGAACTGTACTTCGGAGTACCGTCGTACAGTATTGGCGTGCAGTTGGTTTGCTTAAGGAGGATCTTGAGGAGGCTGACGACCCAGTAGAGAAGGCCCGCCTTACCGGGCAAATAGAAGAGATCCGGAGGGAAATCGACCGACTCCATAGCCCCAGCGGCGCCTTGAAAACGATTCCTGATAAGCGGCGGAGCAGAATAAACGCCATCAATCAGGCGATCAAGCGCGTGTACAAGTCAATACCCCTCGCATGTCGCGGCGGCTTGGTTGGGACATTCCGAGCTGATCGCAGACAGGCACTATCGGCAGACGACCACCACGCACTACGAACGGGCAACCCGTGAACCGACCGGGGCCATGCCCGGACAAGAAAAACAACCGGCACAGAAACCGGCACAGTACCCGCACGAATTGGATCGTAGGGAACGGGAACGACACAGCAAGGGCCCGCAAGATACACGGTCTTACGGGCCGTTACTGAGCGGTGCTCACACACCTAGCGGAGCGGGGCGGACTCGAACCAAGCACCAAGATAAGACGCCATCCCCCACGGCGATACTGGCCTGGGAAAACTGGACCACGACATAAGCTCGAATGTCGTGTAGGATACCGCTGTTGTACTGCTTCCACACGCCGAGTGACCGATGGCTTCGGAACTTGCCAGGAGGATCGACTTCCGCCAGAATGGGGGCGTTAAGCGTCCGGGTGTTTTCAAGGAGAAAGAAATGAAGACATGGTTCGCACTGCCGGCCGTGCTGGTTTGCTGCTCCGCGGCGATTGCCGGCGATGCCGTTGTCGAGTTGTCCAAACATCTGCCGAAGACGCCGGCCCTGGTCGTCGTGGTTTGCGGAGGGGATGAGAAGGATTTGCCGACGGTCGCCAAGCTCGTCGACGAGACCCCCTGGACGGTCTTCTGCCGGGGTGTCGCCTCAGCGGAAATGGACAAGATTCGCGATTGGGCCCGCGAGAAAGGGTTCTTGGGAGAACGGGTTTACGTGGCGGACGGCAAGGGTTCGTCGCTCTGGCTGGCGGGCGACATGGCCGACGGCGTGTGGATCGCGCCCGGCGCCGACAATCCGCCGTCGGGCAAGGAACTCCTGCGAGTGCTGCACCCCGGCGGCGTCGCGACCGTTTCCGGCAGGGTGATCGTCAAGCCAACTCCGGAGGGCGTCGACGAGTGGCGGCATCCGCAGCACGGGCCAAACAACAACGTGGTCTCGGAGGACCGCGTGGCCCGATTGCCGGGCGAGCTGCGGTTCCAAACCCGGCCGGTCTTCGCGGCGATGCCCAACCAGACGCTCTTTGCCGGAGGGCGGGTTTTCTTTTTCTCCGGGCACATTGCTTTCCACGAGCGCGAAGAGCCGCTGTTGAACACGCTCACGGTGCTCAGCGCCTACAACGGCCTGCGTCTCTGGAGCCGCCCGCTCGATGCGAGCTACGTGGTCCACAATCTCTCGAAGCTGGCGACCGATCGCGAGCTGGTCTTTGGAGAGGGGGGGACGTTGTGGATGCTCGACGCGGCGACGGGGGAGGAGCGGGGCAAGTTCACCGCCCCGCCCGAGGCGGCCGACGCCGGCGACACCGATTGGAAATGGATCGTCCAGGAGGGCGACACGCTTTGGGCGGCTTTTGGCCCGCCCGACGCCGGCGTGGCCCCCCACCGGCAAAAGTCGCTCATGGGCCATTGGCCCTGGAACGTGGCGAACGACCACTACCGAAGCATCGTCGAGAATTTTGGGGCGGCGAGAAGACTGGCCGCCTTCCGGTATCCCGAGATGAAGCTCCTCTGGAGCACCAACGAGCCGGAGCCGTTCGACGCGAGGGCCCTGTGCATGGAAGAGGGGCGCATCTTCCAGTTTGCGCCGGGCAAATACATGGCCGCCCGCGACTCGGCCACCGGGGATGAGCTGTGGCGCCGCACGCCCGAGACGTCCAAGGACCTGTTCGACGCCGTCGGCACGGCGATCAAGCGCCAGGGCTGGGGCCTGGGCTGGGCCACCTACTGTTGGGCCCGGGCCAAGGGCAGCGTGGTGTGCATCGCCGGGCCGCCGTTTAAGAAGACGATCTGCGTCGACTTCGAGAAAGGCGATCTCTTGTGGGCCTCCGACGCCGAGTCGCCCCATCCTTTCTTCTTGGGCGACGCGCTTTTCGTCATGCCGCGAGTGGCCGCGCCGGCGGCCGCCTGCCGGGAGGTCGACCCGCTCACCGGCAAGGTGCTCGACCAGTTCAACCTGGGTGTGATCGGCTCCTGCACGCGCCTGACGGCGACTCCCAACCAGTTCTTCTATCGGCCC
>JBDRTC010000488.1:0-11097 GCA_043824335.1 Planctomycetota bacterium
CCCGTCTTCGTCTTCTCCCGTCTGACCGGCTGGGCTGCCCACGTGATGGAACAGCGGGCCGACAACACGCTGATCCGGCCCAGCGCCGCGTACGTGGGTCCCGAGCCTCGCGACTACGTGCCGATCGAGAAGCGCGTGCCCGCGGCCGAAAACACCGGCAGCGAGGAGCGTGCCCGATGACCGCGCCCGCCTCCGCGAAGCGCCCGGAGCCGGACCGGGTGCTGTTGGACATCGCCGACTACGTGGCCCACGGCACGATCGCCAGCCGGGAAGCGTATTTCACGGCGCGGCTCTGCCTGATGGACAGCCTGGCCTGCGCGCTTCTGGCGCTGGAGGATTCGGATTGCGTGCGCCGGCTGGGGCCCGTCGTACCGGGCGCGGTGCTTCCCGGCGGGGCCCGGGTGCCCGGGGCCTCCTGGGAGTTGGAGCCCGTGCAAGCGGCCTTCAACATCGGCGCGATGATCCGCTGGCTCGACTACAACGACACCTGGCTGGCCGCCGAATGGGGCCATCCTTCCGACAACCTCGGCGGAATCCTCGCCGCGGCCGATTGGCACAGCCGGCGGCGGTTGGCCGCGGGCGGGACGCCGCTTCGCATCGGCGACGTGCTCGCCGCGATGATCAAGGCGCACGAGATCCAAGGCGTGATCGCCCTGGAGAACGCCTTCAACCGCGTGGGGTTGGACCACGTCATATTGGTCCGCGTGGCGACCACGGCCGTCGTGACCGGGCTCTTGGGAGGCACTCCCGAGGAAATCGTCAACGCGGTCGCCAACGCCTGGCTCGACGGCGGCGCGCTTCGCACCTACCGCCATGCCCCGAACACGGGGCCGCGCAAGAGTTGGGCGGCCGGCGACGCCACCAGCCGCGGGGTTCGCCTTGCCCTCTTGGCGCTTCGAGGAGAGATGGGATACCCTTCCGCGCTTTCGGCGCCGACCTGGGGGTTCTACGACGTGCTGTTCGGCAAGACCCCATTCCGGCTTCTCCGGACGTTCGGGAGCTACGTGATGGAGAACGTCTTGTTCAAGATCTCCTATCCGGCGGAGTTTCACGGTCAGACGGCCGTGGAGGCGGCCGTCCAATTGCACCCACAGGTCAGAGACCGGCTCGACGAGATCCGTCGCGTCGCGATCGAGACCCAATCGCCCGCCATGCGGATCATCAACAAGTCGGGGCCCCTCTCCAACCCGGCCGATCGCGATCACTGTTTACAGTACATGGTGGCCGTTGGACTGATCCACGGCACGCTGACCTCGGAGCATTACCAAGACCGCGCGGCCGAAGACCCGCGGATCGACCGGTTGCGGGAGAAGATGGAGGTGGTGGAGAACCCGCGCTACTCCCACGACTACCTCGATCCCGAGAAGCGCAGCATCGCCAACTCGCTGGAAGTCTTTTTTGAAGACGGGACCCAGACGGAACGGGTAGAGGTCGAATACCCGGTCGGTCACCCGCGTCGTCGGGCGGAGGGCGTCCCGCTGCTGGAGCGTAAGTTTGAAGGGGCTCTGAGCGGCCACTTGACCGATCGAAAGCGGCAGGCTGTCCTGGACCTCTTCGCCGCCCCGGAACGGCTCCAGGCCACCCCCGTTCCCGACTTCATGGCCCTGCTGCAAACACCTGGTTGAAAAGGAGACCCGCGGTGATCGCCCGCTTCGCGCGCTACGTTGGAGGGTTTGCGGCCGTTTGCGTCGTGGGCCTTGGCTCGCCCGTCCGGTGCCAGACGCCGCTTCTTACGCACTTTGCCGAGGAGCCGGCCGACGCGTTGATTCGCCGCCTGGAGCCGGCAAGCGGCTTTTCTTTGGCCTTGCCCGATACACCGCCCGAGGCGATGGCCGCCCGCTGGCAGATTTCGCCCGGCGAGAAAGGCGGGCTAATCGCCACCGACCCGATCACCGGCCTCGCGCTAACCCGGCGGCACAGTTGGCTCCCCAAGTGCGAAGCGCTTCTTCTGGAGACCACGCTGGCCAACCGCGGCAGCCAGCCACAGCAAGTCCAGCGGATCGCGCTGGCCGACTGGACCTTCCGTTTGCGCGATGCCCAGGACCAGGGCTACCAGAAGCTGACCTACCGGAACGATGTCTGGTACGACTCCACGTTCTGGACTGGCCCCGACTGGACCCGCGTGGGCAAGCATTGGCATCACCCTGGCGAGAACACACCCAGTGTCCGGCGCTTCACCGCGCCGAGCGACGGCCGGCTGACGATCACCGGGCGCATTTTCAAGCTCCACACCGACGGCGACGGAGTGCGCCTGGCGATCCGCCACGGGGAGCAGACCGTCTGGCAAGCCGAGATCGAGGGCAAGGACGCCTCGGGCGTCGAGCCGAACCTTGAACTGGACGTGAAGGCCGGCGACGCGATCCGATTCGTTGTCCACAAGCGCGGCCACATCTTCTGCGACACGACCGGGTGGGACCCGCTCGTCACCTATACGGACGGCCGCAAGTTTCAGGCTTCCGAGTCGTTTTCCACCACCCGGCAGGGCCTGGACGGATGGTCGTACGAAATGGAGGCCGAAGGACAGCCTGAGCTGGGGTTGCCTCGCGTCCACAGCTTCGGTCCGGACTTCGCGCTGCGCGACTCGGCGATCCACGTCGCCGAGCCCGTGGTGATGTCCGGCCGCGACTCCCTGCCGATCGCGATCCTGGCCGACGGGGTCGATCAGAGCGGGGTCCTGCTGGCGCTCTCGGGCGACGGGCCTTGGCGGTTCCAGGCGACCTTTAGCGGCGAGGGGGCGCTCCGCATCGAACTGGCGACGGAAAGCGACGCGGAAGAGTTGACACTCGCGCCGGGCGAGTCGATCGAGCTGCCCCGGGTTGTCTTGGGGAGCTATCTGGGCCAGTGGCTGGCCGGAACGGGAAAGCTCCAGCAGCTCTTGAGCGACAACTCGGCGGACGCGGGGGTGGCGTTCCTTGGCGGCCAGGTCACCGAGGCGCTCACCCGCGCCGCAGCGCTGCCTGGCGAACCGCCCGATCTCGACTTGTGGCTGATGCTTCAGGCCGAGTGGCGCCAGGAAGACAAGCTTACGGAAACACCCGAATCGTACGCCGAGGCCATCGCCCGGCACCTCGAAAAGGCCCAGCGGCTTCTGGGCGACCTTCGGGACGAGCACGGGCCCGACTTCCTTTCCGAAGAGGCCGCTCAGCTTGCGCGGCTTGCCGGGGAGGCCGAGCGTGCGCACCTGGGCCTGGAAGACTGCCGATCCCTCTACCAGCGTGTGCGGTTTCTGAAGCGGCACATCGCCCTGGCCAACCCGCTGATGGACTTTGGCAAGCTGGTTTTCGCGAAGCGTGTGCCCACGTCGTACAGTCACCTGGTGATGCAGTATTACGGCTGGCGCGCACGGCCGGGGGGCGGGCTCTTCATCCTGGACCGTCCCGGCTACTCGCTGGCCTGTCGCGACGTCCTCGACGGCCGGCTATCGACGGGATGCGTGCTCGAGCCCCGCTTGTCTTACGACGCCAAACGGATCGTCTTCTCGTTCGTCGAGTGCGAGGGAAAGACCTTCAACTGGGCCGACGTCGAAAACGACGTCGACGAAGGTTTTTACCACGTCTTTGAAGTGAACGTCGACGGCACGGGGCTCAGGCAGCTTACGAGCGGGCCCTACGACGACCTGATGCCCACGTATCTCCCGGACGGCCGTGTCGCCTTTTCCTCCACGCGGCGCCGGGGCTACTCCCGGTGTTTCGGCGGGCAGTTCAGCCGTCGCTGGCACGTCTACACGCTGCACCGGATCGACGCCGACGGCTCGAACCTCCAGGCGCTCTCGTATCACGATACGAACGAGTGGTTCCCGGCCGTCTCGAATACCGGCCTGATCCTCTACGCCCGGTGGGACTACATCGACCGCGACGCGGTCACGCACCAGAACCTTTGGGCCACCCGTCCCGACGGCACGAACGCCGTCGCCCTCTGGGGAAACGCCACGGCCAGCCCCCATTGCACCTTTCAGTTGCAGCCGATCCCCAACAGTCCGAAGGTCGTCTTTACGGCCTCGGCGCACCATTCGGTGGCGGGCGGGTCCATCGCGGTCGTGGATCCAACGATCAGCGATAACGGCCATGAGGCGATCACGCGAATCACGCCGGAGATTCCCTTCCCGGAGGCGGAGGGCCGCGACATCCGCGAGTACTACACGGCCCCCTGGCCCCTTTCGGAGAAGTATTTTCTGGTCGCCTATAGCCCCACGCCGCTGGTGTGGGAGCCGGGCGCCAACAAGCGGAACGCCCTGGGAATCTATCTCTTGGACGCCTGGGGCAACCGAGATCTGATCTACCGCGATCCCGAGATCGGGAGCACCAATCCTTGCCCGTTGGTTCCCCGCGCGGAACCGCCCGTCTTGCCAAACAGCCTCCCGCCGAAGGCGCCGCCGGAGGGGGAGATGATCCTGGCGAACGTGTACCAAGGTCTGGGCGACGTCGAGCCAGGCCGCATCAAACAGTTGCGCGTGGTGCAGCTCTTCCCCAAGACGACCAACGTGGCCAACGTCCCGCCGATCGGACTGGCCCGGGAGGAAAACGGCCGGGCGATTCTCGGCACCGTGCCGGTGGAGCCCGACGGGTCGGCGCGGTTTTTCGTCCCTGCCGGAAAGCCGCTCTTCTTCCAGGCCCTGGATGAAAACGGCTTCGCCTACCAGACGATGCGCACGGTGAGCTACGTTCAGCCGGGCGAGCGGGTCTCCTGCGTGGGCTGCCACGAGCACCGGCGCACCGCCCCGATCCGCAAGGACCTCGACGTGATGGCCCTGCGCCGCCCGCCGTCCAGGATCGACTCGGGCGAGCTGGGCGGCCGGCCGTTTTCGTACGTCGACGTTGTGCAGCCGGTGCTGGATCGGCTCTGCGTAAGGTGCCACGGCGGGGAAAAGACCGACGGCGGCATCGACCTCACCGGCGTCCCCCACGAGGGCTTCACCCGGTCGTACGTGTCCCTGCTGAACGATACCGACTTCTGGCACGCGGGGACCAATCCCGAGAACGCCGCCAAAGCCCTGGTTCCCCGCTTCGGGGGCCGCAATCAGGTCCAAGTCACTCCGCCCGGCGGCGCATACGGCGCCCTGGGGAGCCGGCTAATGAAGCTCCTGCGGGCCGGGCACGAAGACGTCGAACTTGCGCCCGAGGACCTGCGCCGCCTGGCGGCCTGGATCGATCTGAACGCGATCTTCTTCGGCGTCAACCTCGCCGCAGACCAAGCCCGCCAACTCCGGGGCGAAATCGTCGCCATGCCGGAAATCCAGTGACAAGCCCCCCCCGCAGGGGCATCTTGTAGGCACCTGTTCGCCGCTCAGTTCCAGCCGTCGTTCTTCCGGCCGCTCTTGCGTTTCTCGGCGGGAGTGAGCTTGTCGGTGAGGCTGGTGATGCGCATCTTGATCGTCAGGCGCGTGAGCAGTGCGAGCTTGTCGGTTCCCAGCCGGGCCATGGCGGCGCTCTTGTGATTGTCGACGGTGCTCGGCGAGAGCTTGAGGACTTTCGCCGCCTCCTTCACCGTGCACCCCAGGCTGAGGAGCCGAACCACTTCCGTTTGTCTTTCTGTAAGTTGGACTGCCATTGCGGTTTCCTAAATCTGGTGGGTAAGAACAAGAACAACCGATCCGCCGAATGCCCCAGCACCGCGGGGCCCGGCCTTGTCGCGAGGCCGCTTTGTCGGTGCGTTTCCACTAGAATACAACATCCAAAGCGATTTGACCATCGCTTTTAGCAAGAGAATAACCTGGAAATCGTCTCCCGACAAGGGGCCAACGAATTTCCGTCGAAGCGCCGGGGCCCGAATTCAGGGTTTCTTGCCTCCCGCGACGATCATTGCGGCCAATCGAGCCCGGGCCTCATCATAAGCGGCGCGGTCATTTTCCCACTGGAACCAGGAGCCAGCCAGTGGCAAGACCACTTTTTCCGCCTCGGCGGCCAACCCCAGCCGCTCCAGCGCGGCAAGGTACTCGTAGTCCTCGATACCGTCGCGCAGGGCTTTTAGCCGAAGGCTGGGGGCAATGCCGTCGTAGCCGGCGGCTCGCCCCGGGTAGACAATGGTCCCCTCTCCGTTGTACAGCGGGTCCTTGCGGCCCTCGCGCCGGTCGAGGGTTTTGGGGTCCATCCAGGGGTCGTCGACCTGGCGCCAGAACGACATGCCCCCCCAGTAGAGTAACCCGCGAATCCGATACCGCCACGCGATCCACGCGGGCACGCGGTAGTGCGCGAGCGGGAAATCGATGTGCCACCAGGGGGTCTTCTCCCCTTGGCAAAGCGCAGTGTAGGTCCAGACGGTTTCCCCCAGGGCCTGGCGCTTTGCCGCGCTTTCCGGCCTGAAAAGCGAAAAGAGCGGACACCAGATGTCGATCGCGCCGTAAAGATCGCCCCAGGCCTCGTTTTGCGTCCACGTTTGCTCCACCACGAGGACCTTCACCACCGACTCCGCCTCCCGGACGGCCCGGCCCCACTGCTGAACGTAGTGGTAGGCTTCCTCATCGTTCGGTTCATCGCGCAAGTAGGTAAACAAAACGACCTCGGGCCGGTCCAGCTCCGCGGCGGCACGGTTCCAACTGGCGAGCCACGCGCGGAGCTTGTCGCGTTCGGCCTCGGGATCGCGGACAGCACTCCTCGGATGCGCGATCTGAAGCGCGTTGACGTGGTGCTGGTCGACGAACTCTCGCAAGGCCGAAATCTGCTCCTCGGGAATCCGATACGTGCCGTCGGCCTGGGCCACGGGCACGAGGCTTCCCGGCGGCGGCGTGGCATTGATGCGATGCCGGCTGAGCATCTCGGCACACTGGTGGTCGACCGCGCCCCAATCCGACGGCTCCGGCTCCTTGCCCTCCTTGGCCCGTTGCCGGTAGTACCCCCGCATTCGAGCTGCTGGCGAGCCCAGGGCGGTCTGAAACGTCGAGACCCGGGGTAGCTCGAAGTCCCATACCGAAACGCTGACGGGAACTTCCACGACCCGGTCGCCCTCCGCGGTGACCCGATACGTGCCGTGGTACTCGCCCGGCTTTGCCGTGGCCGGAACGTACACGTCGACCCAGAATCCGTGCGTCTGGCCCGCCGGCAAGTCAAACGGCACGGCCACCAACCGCCCGCCGGTGAGCGGCTCTCGCGTGACCGGATGCCGAACCGGAATGAGCGGATCGGGATACCACCCGGGCTTGAATTCGTCGTTTCGGTAGGTCCCCACGCTCATTTCGAGCTGGTGCTGGCGGAAGAGTCGGGTGTCGGCGGCCTTGAGCACCGCGCCTTCCGGGCCCATGAGATCGCCGGCCTCGACGTTCACCCCGCCCACGGGCGTGTTGGACCGGATCAGGATCTGAAAACTTTCCCACTCGTTTCGGGCCGCGCCCAGTTTTACCGAAAGACCGCTTTCGGCCGGGTCGTCGCGGAGAACGCGTCGAGTCTCGGTGACGGTCCAGACTTGCCAGCCGGCAAGCGCTTCGCAAGCGTAGGCCACGCAGACGAGAGTCACCAGCACAAGCAGGCGAATCGTTTTCATTCTACTTCTCCTGACAATAAGGACGGCGAGGACGATGGAGGGCACCCGAGAATCGAGTATACTCCCGAGAACGGTGAGTATACTTCGACGAGCACAGGCTCGCCATCGGATCGACCCGAACCATTCCCGCGGAGCCTCGCCATGAACCGACCCCTCTGCTCCCTCTGGACGACGATCGCGTGGCTCTTGGCCACTTCGGCCGTGCCGGCCGCCGAGCGGCCACTGGAGATTCGCACGAAAACGCTCAAGGCCGCTTTCTTGAACGGATCGCTCCGGGCGCTCACCGACGCGAAAGGCCGCGCCTGCGTGCGACCGTCCGATGCGCCACGCGGGCTGGGCATCCACCGCAAGGAAGCGACCCATTACGCGATCGCGGGCATCGACGGAAACGATTCCGCCGCCGATCGGGCCGTCCGCAAGTACGGCCACTTCACCGATATCGAGGGGGCGGAGGCAGCTTGCACGTTCCGCGTCGACGAGTCCACCGGTGACCTGATCCTCGCGCAGCACTGCTCCTCGCCGGTGGCGGGCGTTTGGGGCGTGAGCTGGCAGGTCGCCGACGTGCCGCTCGACTACGCGATCATCGTGCCCGGCCGCTCGGGTGTTCGCCTCACGGCCGCCACCGAGGGGCGCGAGCACCAGTTCGACTATCCGATGGGCTGGGAGGCCCAACTGGTGATCGTCGAAGGCCAGGAGGGCGGGTTCTACATCTGGGCCGACGACGTCAAGGGCCGGTTCAAGCGGCTCGTCGTCCAGCGCGGCGAAAAGGGCTGGCGGCTCACGCTGGTCACGATCAACTTCGCGCCGTTCGACGAGTTGGCCGGCTGCGAGTCGGTTTTGTGGCACTTGAATGTTTACGAGGGTGACTGGCGGGTGCCGGCTCGGCGATATCGCGACTGGGCGGAAGCCAACCTGCGCCCGACCGCCGTCGCCCAGCAAACCCCGGGCTGGGTGAAAGACACGCGCGCGATGGTCATCATGGGGATGGACTCGAACGTCCTCAAGGCCCTGGCCACGCGGCTCGACCCGAAGCAGACGGTCGTTTACGTCCCCGGTTGGCGCGCGGCCGGCTACGACCGCGACTACCCGGCGTACGACCAGCCGGTCGACGCCTTGAAGCCGTTCGTCGAGCTGGCCCATCGGTTGGGCTTTCGCGTGATGCTCCACGTGAACTATTTTGGCGTCGATCCGCTCAATCCGCTCTATGAAAAGTTCGAGCCGCACCAAGTCTGCGATCCGTGGGGCAGCCACGAGAAGCAATGGTGGCTCTGGACGCGAGCCGAACCGGAAATCCGCTTCGCCTACATCAACCCGGCCCTGAAGGCGTGGCGCGATTGCTTCACCGACGCAATGGTCAAGCTCTGCCGCGACTACGAGATCGACTCCCTGCACCTCGACCAGACCCTCTGCGCCTACAACGACCACAACGGACTCATCGACGGGATGTCGATGATCGAGGGCAACGTCGCCCTGCACCGGCAGCTACGCGAGGCCTTGCCGGAGGTGGCCTTGAGCGGCGAGGGCCTCAACGAGGTGACCTATCGGTACGAGGCCTTTGCCCAGCGCCACGTTTGGGGGCTCAACCACGTCGACGGCGTTTGGGACCGGCGCTGGCTCGACGTGGCCCACCCGATCTGCTCGTACCTGTTCCGTCCCTACACGATCATCAACGGCTACCTGGGCTGCGCCCCGCCGACCAACAGCCAACTGTACGCGGCGTGGAACGAGGCCTACGAGCATTGGGGCGTCATTCCCACGCTGAAGCCGGCACTCGAGCAGATTGAAGACCCGAACGGGTTCAGCCGCCAGTTCTTTGACGAGGCCGCGTTCTGGCAAGAGAGGCGTCTGGAAATCGATCTCGAAAGCCCCTGGCCGCCCGACGTGGTTTTTCCCTTCCGCACCGCCGACGGCAAGCGCGCGATGCGCACCACCGACGGCCGCTTTGTCTGTGGCGAAAGGGAGATCAGCCGCACGATCACCAGCGTGGGAGAGCTTGAAGCTCGGGGAAGCATCCCCGGGTGGCGGGCCTTTGACGGGCGTCGCTTGTTCGGCCTGGATCCCGACCACTGGTATCCGTATTTCAACCAGCCGCGTGACCCCGGCCTGTTCCACGTCGCCGAGTTGCCCCCGGACCTGATTGCCGAGGCCGTGATCGATTGGGGGGATTTGGCCATGGTCCGCACGCGGAGCCGAACCACGGTCGTGGCCGATCTGGCCTCGCTCTTGGACCGTGCGGCGTGCGGCTCACGTCCCTTCGAGAGCGAAGCGGTGGAAGTGACCGGCCCGTTGGCATCGCCCGACGGGGCGCACTTCCGGAGCGACGGCGACACCGTGTTCGCCCATCCTCCCTGGATGGCCCGGCGCAGCGATCCCGAGACCGGCCGCGTCGAATCCGGCGGCACCGGCGTCGCCTTTGCCCGCTTTTCCGTGGAGCTTCCGCCCGACGGCCGGATTCGCTTCCTCGCCGAGGTGGCGATGGATCAGGGCGCCCTGGGCCCCGACAAAACCGATGGGGTCACGTTCTCCGTGTCCGCCCGTGGCGACGATCGCGAGTTGAAGCAGGAACTGCACCACGCCACCGGGGACCGCCGCTCGTTGGAGTTGGACCTGACGCCGCTGGCCGGGCAGTCCGTGACAGTCGAGCTCTGCGTTCATCCCGGGCCGGACCGAAAGCCCAGCTTCGACTGGGCCCGCTGGTTTGGGCCGCGAATTGAGCGGGACATCCAGAGGGAAGGACCGCTCGCCGTCGCCGGGGGAACTCCCTGGCAACTCGCGTTGGGCACGCGCGGCCCCTTGCCGATCGAGTCCGACGCAAACGGGCAAAGGGTCCTTGCCCCATTGCCCGGCACGGTGCTCTTTCTAAAGGAGCGTCCGGCGGCGGTCGATCTCCCCGTCGATCTGGCCGAGCAACCGCGCCTGGTCGGGTTTGTGGGCGAAACGGGCGCGACGATCGAGTCGCCCCGCATTGCCGGCGTGCGTCCTGGGCCGGCCGTTGTGGGCGGAACCGAGCGAAAGGGCCTCCACGTCCATCCGCCCGAGCACGGACGCACCGTCGCACAACTCCGCATGACCTTGCCCGATGAACCCGCGGTTATGCACTCGTGGGTCGGCATTCGCGACGGCTCGGAGTCCACAGGCGTCGTCTTCATCGTGGAGATAAACGGCGGGGAAGTCGCCCGCACACGCCTGCTGCCGGGCAAGTGGGAACTGCTCACGGCCGACCTGTCGCAATGGGCGGGTACACCCGTCGTGCTCTCGCTCGTAACCGATTCCGACGGCCCCTTCAATTTCGATTGGGCCCACTGGGCCGAGCCGAGGATCGAAGCCAAGTGAGCGTTCATTGCCAGCCGATTATGGCCTGAGCGGGGCAAGGGACAAGCGGCGCGGTTGGGTGCCACTGGCGTCTCGCCAGTGCACGGGCAAGATGCCCATGGCACCCTGATGCACCGTGCAATCTATGGTCCGCCCCCCTTAGCCGCGGCAGAACTGCTCCTCCGCCGCCAGGCAGAGGTTCGCGCCGGATCGGCCCGTGCTCTCGTCGTCCGGCTCGAAGAAGTGGACGCGATCGAGATCGACGTAGATGCGTAGCAGCGTTTCCGGATCGAACGGGAAGCCCCCGTCGAG
>JBDRTC010000489.1:0-12430 GCA_043824335.1 Planctomycetota bacterium
ATATTGGTGGAACAAGAGCTCGCAAACGACCGCCCCGAGGATGGCGTCGCCGAGGAATTCGAGCCGTTCGTTGGAAGCAAGCCGATGCTCGGCCCCGGAAGCGTGGGTCAAAGCGGCCCGCAGCAGGGATTGGTCAGAGAAATGGTAGCCAATCCGCCGCTCGCACTCGTCCAGGCGAGACGGCAATTCAGAGGCCAGATCGGATTCCACATCCATGACAACAGAGACGACTACGCAGCAGAAACAGAGAACAGTCAGTGCAGAGCGCGCGTAGACAAACCTAACAGGGGGGGTGCCTCTTGTCAACGGAGCAAGTGCGGGCATTGTTGGGCCGAAGGGGAAAAACGGCTTGCCCTGTTGGGGCAAGCACACGAGAATTCGATGTGTGGCACACTGATTCAGTCAAAGAGCAAGGAGAATCGGATGAGTAGGACCGCATTTCGCAAACAGGCCGCCGGGGTGATCGTCGTGACGCTCGTGGCCGGTTCGCTGCTTACCGGAACGGTGATGACGGGCGTCAGTCGAGGGCAGCAGAGTCCCGCGGCAGCCGACGACGAGAGCCGGGCCATCGAGCAGGCCAAGAGTCTCTCGCGGGCGTTCCGCTCCGCGGCAAAGCAGGTGTTGCCGACCGTCGTCGAGGTCAGGACCGTGACGAAGCCGCGCGCACGCAACGGCTCGTCCCGCCCGGACGAACTCTTTCCCCTGCCCGGCCTGCCCTTTGGCGATCGGATCCCGGGACTTCCGCGAGGCCACCCGATTCCCGATATGCCGCTGCCCGGTCTCGGCTCCGGTGTGATCATCGACCCGTCGGGGATTGTGCTCACCAACAACCATGTGGTGAAAGGCGCCGACGAAGTGAAAGTGCGGCTGGGCGACGGCCGGGAGTTCGTGGCCACGGAAATCAAGACCGACGAGAGGACCGACCTGGCCGTGCTGCGAATCGACGCCAAGGAGAGCTTGCCCGCTGCCTCGCTTGGCGATTCCGACCGAATGGAAATCGGCGATTGGGTCCTGGCCATCGGCAATCCGTTCGAGTTGGAACAGACCGTCAGCGCGGGCATCATCAGCGGGAAAGGGCGCAGCCTGGGCGCCGTGCGACGGGCGCGGTTCCTGCAAACCGACGCGGCCATCAATCCGGGCAATTCCGGCGGCCCGTTGGTGAATCTCGAAGGGGAAGTGATCGGCATTAACACGGCGATCTTCTCCCGCACCGGGGGAAACCAGGGAATCGGGTTCGCCATCCCGATCAATCTCGCCAAGTGGGTGACGCCGCAATTGATCAAAAAGGGCGAGGTCGCCCGGGCCTACCTGGGCGTGAGCATGGTCGACATCGATCCGGAATCGGCCGGCAAGCTCGGCGTGGCGCTCGATGCGGGCGTGGTCGTTGCCACCGTGGGTGAAGACACGCCCGCCGCCGAGGCTGGCCTGACGGTAGACGACGTGATCGTCGCCTTCGACGGCGACAGAATCCGAACCACCGCCGATTTGCAGGAGTTGGTCGAGCGGTCGCAGGCCGACTCCGAGCACAAGCTCGAGATCGTCCGCGAAGGAAAGCCCCAAACCCTGCAAGTCGTGTTGAAGACGATGCCCGAGAATTTTGAAACGGCCATGGAGCGGAGCCGGTTCGGAGGCAGGATGGGCACCGCCGAGTTCTACCGAGACCGGGAACTCGGGCTAATTGTGATCGAGCTTACCAAGGCCATGGCCGAGCAGTTGAATTACGGGGACCTTTCCGGGGCGCTGATCATGCACGTCGACCCGGGACAGATCGCCGCCCAGGCCGGGCTTCGGCAGGGGATGCTCATCACCCGTGTTGGGGATGCCGAGGTGAAGAGCGTGGCGGAGTTCAGGGAAGCCGTGAAAGACGTGTCCCTCGAAAGCGGGGTTACGCTGGAGGTCCGAAGCCAAAGTGGGAGCCAGACGGTCACGCTGAAGAAGTCTGAGTAGCCGGTCGATGGTGGCGGAAGTCTGGTGGCAGCGTCGGCTTGTCCAGCCCCCCTCGCGGGGCTGCTGTTCCCCTTCTTTGCTTGACTCCTCCGGGGTCCGCTCTAAGAATGCAACGGAGGCATTCGGCGACGTGTCGATCGCAATGGGCGTCTACTTTTCGGCAAAAATCGCATGCAGCATTTGCCACGCATCGCGGTGGGAACGGTCCAGCCGGAGGCTGAATCGCAAACGATCGTCTGGGCGCTGACCGAAGCCTTGCGCCGGGACTGTGTCCAGGTGCAGGGTTTTCTTTCTCGGGCGTGTTTCCCGGAATGTCAGGGGTTGGCCGCGCTGACCGGCATGACACCGCGGCACCTGGATAGCTGGCTCATGTCACCGGAGACGTGCCGGGAGATCTTTGTTCGCGGGGCACGCGAGGCTGATCTCGCCTTGGTGGTGGGGGCATTCGACTCGGCCATCTCCGGAGAGGACATTGGTGGGCGGCTGGAGCCCCTGTGCCGCTGGCTGAACCTCCCCAGGCTGGTCGTGCTCGACGCCCGCGGCCTGGGACGGCGCGAGTTGCCCGAGCGGCCGCGGCAGGTCGACGGGCTCTTGCTCGACCGGGTTGCCGACGGTCATCATTTGGCCCGGCTCAGCACCGATCTGGAAGCGGTGTGGGGCGTTCCTGTGTTGGGCGCGCTCGAGGAGTTGCCCTGGTTGCGCGCCCAGGTCAAGGCCGTGGCGCGTGGCGATCGGCCGTCCCGTCGTGTGTGTGAGCAGCTTGGCGAACATTTCGCTCAATACTGGCAGCCGGAGCGAATTTGGCAGACGGCCCTCAGACGCGAGTTTCCCGCGGTTTCGGCCGCGGCGCGATCGGCCGACCCGGCGGTCGGCAAGCTGACGGTGGCCATCGCCTACGACGAGGCGTTCCACTCCTATTTCCAGGACGCGGTCGACGGCTTGGAGCTTCAGGGGGCTTCGATCGTCGACTTTTCCCCTCTGCGCGACGAAGACCTTCCGCCTGGCGCCGACGTCGTCTATCTCGGTTGCGGCCACCCGGAACGCCACGCCGCCGCACTCTCCGAAAATCATTGCATCAAGGCGGCATTGAGAAGCCATTTGTCGTCGGGCGGCCGAGTGTATGCCGAGGGAGGGGGAGCGGCCTACCTGTGCCAGCAGATGGAGACGCCCAACGGCGAATTTAAGCGGATGGTCGGCATCTTTCCCGCCGCTGCCCGGCTGAAGCGGGTGCCTTCGGGCCCGAAACCCGTCGAAGCGACGCTCTGCCGGCCCAACTGGCTGGCCGCGCGCGAAACGCGGCTCCGCGGCTATCGCAACGGCCATTGGGACATGGAGCCCCTCGGCCCCTTGACCGGTTTCGTGGCGGAGGAGGCGCATCGCTACGACCTGGTGGGAAGCTTCCGGGCGATCGGCAGCATGCTGCACCTGGACTTCGCGGCGCGTCCGGGGCTGTTGAGCCGCTTCTTCCATCCGCAGGTTCCCGAGCCCGCATTTGTCGATCCCTGGGCGGTCGTCTCGTAACGGCGCAAACCGAATCGGGCGAGGGATCTTCGAGCCCTCCTCTTCAGAGGCAACCCAACACGCTTTGACAGGCCGGGGATCGCGCGGGATACTCTTGAGATTGCGTGACGAACAACTTCCCAATTCAGATATTCCCCCGTTTAGCTGCCATGACGAACACGCTCTACCTGCCGGAAATCCGCGAGATGCTGGCCGAGAACGATACGGCGGCGCTGGAGGAATTCTGCACGGCGCTGCACCACCCGGCGCGGACTGCGGAATTCATGGAAGGGCTGACCGCCCAGGAGGTCTGGGCCGTGTTCGAGCACGCCGAGATGCCTCTTCGGGTCGAGATCTTCGGCTTCTTCGAGGAAGAGAAGCAGGTGGAAATGATTGCGACGGTCGACCGGGCCAAGATGGCTCAGTTCATCGCCCACCTGCCCCCGGACGACCGCGTCGACCTGCTCAACCAGGTCGATTCCCAGGTGGTCGCCGAATTGATGCCCTTGATTCCAGTCGAGGAGCGTCGCGACATCCATCGGCTCGGCTCCTACCCCGAGGACACGGCCGGCGCCGCGATGACCACCGAGTTCGCCCGCCTGAGGGAAGACCTTACCGTCGGCCAGGCCCTCGAGGAGGTCAGCCGGCAGACGGAAGAGCTGGAAACGATCTACTACCTGTACGTCGTCGATGAAGAGGACCACCTTCGCGGACTCGTTTCGGCCCGAGAGCTTCTCTCCGCGATGGGCAAGCCCAACACCCTGATCGGCGACCTGATGGAGCGGGACCTGATTACGGTCGACGTAAGCGACGACCAGGAGGAAGTGGCCCGGAAGGTTGCCCGATACGATATCATCGCCATTCCGGTCGTCGACGACGGGCACCACATGCTGGGGATCATCACGCACGACGACGTGATCGACGTGATGGTCGAGGAGGCCACCGAAGATGCCCACCTGAGTGCAGCGGTCGCTCCGCTGGAAGCAGGCTATCTGGAAACGCCTCTCTTTCTGCTCAGTTGGAAGCGCGGCATCTGGCTGACGATTCTCTTTTTCGCAGCTTTCTTGACCGCGATCGCCTTGGAGCACTACCTCGACGACATCGAGAGCTTTCCCTGGCTGGTGCTGTTTATCCCGTTGGTCATCTCGACCGGAGGCAATACGGGGAGCCAGTCGGCCACGCTGATTGTCACCGCGTTGTCGACCGGCAATATTGCACTTCGGGATTGCTGGATCGTCATCCGCCGCGAGCTGGCAATGGGCCTCCTGCTGGGCGGATTCCTGGGCACCATCGGCTACGCCTGTGCGCTTTGGTGGGCCCCGAACTTCAAAGCCGCCTTCGTGATCCCGATCACCCTGCTCCTGGTCGTCGTCTGCGGCACGCTCTGTGGATCCGTGTTGCCCTTGCTCTTCAAGCGGCTGGGGCTCGACCCCGCGATGATGAGCAACCCCGTTGTCGCCGGTCTGATCGACCTGATCGGGATCGTGATCTACATGACCGTGGCGGGGATGTTGCTGACGCTCGAGTGAGCTATCGCGATTCAGCCTGGCGTGACGGCACCTCCGCCGCAACGTGCCCATGACCGACGCGGAGTCGGCCCCTATTCGTCGTGGGATCCCGCCTTTAGGGCCTTCTTACCGCCACCTTTCGCGAGCGGGCAGAATTGCTGTAACCGACCTTTTCACAAGGGCTTATGACTCCGACGGCTCCTCCCGGAGAAATCGTGCCCCGCCATTTTATGGAGAAATGTGCCGAATTTGCCGATTATTCGTATCGCGTAGAGTTTGCGTCTTTTGAGGGCAGACGCTACGTGGATTCGGCAAACCAGGGGCAAGGGGGGTTACTTGCATGTCCGCTTTCAAGGGCCGCGGTAGGCTTCTTCTCGTGGCGATGCCGGTTGGGCTAGCCGTCGCTCTCTTGGCCGCATTCCTGCCCGCCGGGGGCGACGTGGCCTCGCAGGACACGACACGGCCGGAAACCAATCGCCAGGCTCGTTCGGAGTGGACACGCAGCCCCTCGGAGTCCTTTCGTCTCGCCCAGGCGGCGACCAACCCCGCCGTTGGGAGCGAAGCGCTCGCCCCGGTTGAGCCCGGCTCGACGCCCTCGGCGCCAACGCTGACGGTCTACCAGTGTGCGTCCGGCAACGCCCAGGCGGTCGCCGCACAGCTCGAACAACAGTTCAAAGGGAACCCGGGCGTACGGATTGTCCCGGACGATCGCACCTCCCAGATCCTGGTGATGGCCCCGCCCGAGGTTCAGTCCCAAATCGCGGGCCGCTTGCCGGAAGCACCGACAACAGGCGCGACCGCCGCGCCGGCCGTTTCCCCGGGGTTGCCCCCCGCCCCTCTCCCCCAGAGGCCCTCTGCGCAGGACATCCAGCTCTGGCACACGACGGGCGCACAGTTCGAGGCGGCGCTGGTCCGCGTGCTGGGCGACCGGCTGACCCCGGGAATCAGTTCCATCCCCGGCGAATCGGCGTACCAACTATCGCTGAGCAACGGGCACAGCCTGCGGATCTCGATCGATCGGCCGTTGAACCGTGTGAAGATTCAAGGGGCGGGCGACGCGTTGGTGTCGGCCGGCCAATTGATCCACGCCTTGGACAGCCCCGATCCGTCGGTCGAGCGGAGCATGCGCTTGGTCGCTTTGAGCGGGAAACGGTCGGCCGACGTCCGCCGCGTGGTCGATGCGATCCGAAGCGGCCAGACCGCGCAGACCAGCGGAGCCGGCGGCGCTACGACACCGACCGGGCAAAACACGTGGCGATTGGCCATGACCTCCCAGGCTGCCGACCAGACGTCCTCGGCGCCTGCCGCCCCGGCCGCAGCCGACGCCACCCCCGGCACAACGCCCCCGGCCGAACAGCCGCCGCCAGACCCCGGTGCGGCCGCCGTAGCGGCGACGGAAGGATTGGGCGGCGAGGGGGGCATGATAGGGTCCGTGCAGATCGAAATCCTCCCGGGCGACATCCTGGTCATCCGCGGCCACGAGCGCGACGTGCAGGCGGTGGTCAAGCTGATCGAGCAGATCGAGCAGATCAGCGAGCCGCCGGCCATCGAAGTCTATCACCTCCAGCACGCCCACTGCGCATCGCTGGCCACACTGTTAAACAAGCTCTACGAAGACGTCTACTCCGCCCGGCAGGGGAAAGTGAGCATCACCGCGCTTGGGAAACCGAACGCCGTGCTCTTGATCGGCCAGCAGGAGAGCGTCGACACGGTGGTCGATCTCATCAAGCGGCTGGACCGGCCGGTGCCGGCGAGCACGCAGTTCGAGGTGTTCCACCTGAAATCGACGCCGGCCGAAGACGCCAAGGAGACCCTCGATGAATTCTTCGAGGACCGCTACGAAGACGACGAGGCCGGCCTGGGCACCCGGGTGCTGGTGACGGCCGACTTCCGCACCAATTCGCTCTTGGTGTGGGCGAGCCCCCGCGACATGAGCGAGATCGCGGCGATCGTCGCCCGGCTCGACGGCGAAGAGAGCGAATCGTTCAACAGCGTGCAGATCTTCAAGCTGAAGAACTCGCTGGCCGAAGACCTTGCTCCGGTCCTGCAAGACGCGATTACCGGCCAGATGTACGGTCAGCGAACGGGCCAGAGGACCCTCTTCCAGGGAGCCGGCACGGGCGAGCGATTCGAGCGGAAATCGGTCCGGCTCCAGTTCGTCACCATCGACGAAAACGGCCATACCAGATTGAACTCGGGGCTCCTCACCGACGCGCAGGTGACGGCCGACACCCGGGCGAATGCACTGATCGTCACCGCCTCGGCCGACAGCATGCCGCTGATCGCGGCCCTGATCTGGGAACTCGATCGGCTCCCCACCGCCGAGGCCCAGGTGAAAGTGTTCACCGTGGTCCACGGCGACGCCTCGAACCTGCTGGATATGCTCGAGGACCTCTTTGGGGCCCAGACCCAGGGCGCCGACCTGGCGGTGCGGACCGGGGCCACCGGGGAGGACAGCTCGCTGGTGTTCCTGCGGTTCGCCGTCGACGTGCGCACCAACAGCATCATCGCCACCGGCTCCGAGGGCGACCTGGTAGTGGTCGAAAGCATCCTCGCAACGCTCGATTCCAGCGACCTCAGGGAACGCGACACCGTGGTCTTGCGATTGAAAAACGCCTCGGCTGCGAACGTGGCCACCGCCGTCAACAGCTTCCTGGAAACGGAACTCGAGGTCCAGCAGCCCGTCGAGGGGCTGTTGAGCTCCATCGAACAGATCGACCGCGAGGTGGTGATCGTACCGGAAGAGATCACCAACAGCCTCATTATCAGCGCCACGGAGCGGTACTTCAGCCGGATCACCGAGTTGGTGGAAAAGCTCGACGCCCGGCCGCCCATGGTGCTGATCCAGGTCCTGATTGCCGCGGTTCAGTTGAACGACACCGACGAGCTCGGCATCGAGTTGGGCCTCCAGGACTCGCTGTTGTTCGACCGGAGCGTGGCCGGTATCGGCAACGCGGTCGGCACGAACATCCCCGGCTTCCTCTTCAATTCCATCAATTCACTGGGCAACAGCAACAGCCCCTTGGCGATGAGCGGCTCCAATCTCGTGGGCACGCAGGGAATCACCAACCTCGCCCTTGGCCGATCGAATAGTGAGCTGGGCTATGGGGGACTGGTGATCTCCGCATCGAGCGAAGCGGTCAGCGTGCTCATCCGCGCGTTGCAAGAGGACCGGCGCCTGGATGTCCTCGGCCGGCCCCAAATCATGACCATTGACATGGTGCCCGCACGCATCCTCGTGGGCGAGCGCGTGCGCATCCCCAGCGGCACCACGACCACCGACTTCGGCACGCTCAACTTCAACACGGAGTCGGCGGAGGTCGGACTAAGTCTCCAGGTAACTCCCCGGGTGAGCCCCGACGGGCAGGTGATCATGGAGATCCTCACTTCCAGATCGCAGCTCGGGCCGGAAGCGGATGGAACAGTGATCTCCGTCTCGGCCGCCGGCGTCCCGGTCCGCTCGCCGCGGATCGAGATCACCGAAGCCGAGACGACCGTCAGCGCCATGGACGGCCAAACCGTGATCCTCGGCGGCCTGATCACGAAAGACCGATCGGAGATTCATCGCCAGGTCCCGTGGCTGGGCGACGTTCCCGTCCTGGGAAACCTGTTCCGCTTCGACAGTGTCCAGGAAGAGAAAACGGAGCTTCTAATCATCTTGACTCCACACATCGTCGAAAGCCTCGACGACGCCGAGCGGCTCAAGCAGGTCGAGACCGCCCGGGTCCAGTGGTGCTACAGCGACGTGCTCGAGCTGCACGGCGACATCTATGATCGCTCTGGCCAGACGCCCGTCTTCTACCCCGACGTCGACCCGCACGGCCAAGGGTTCCCCACGTCGTCGGAAGACTCCCCGTTCATCATGGAGCCTCTACCGTCGGACCCGGCCGGGGAACAACCACCGCCGGCGCGGCCCATGCCACTCTTGGGCGAGCAGGGCGCGGCAAGGGTCCCGGGGCGGACGTCCGACGCAGCCACGCTGAGGGGTGAACGTCGCCGGGGCCCCGGTCTTCCGCTCTCCTCCGCTCGGCGTGGGTCTTTCGACCCCGTCGCCGGTCAACCGGGGCCGCTTCCCACAAGTCTTACCAGCGGCGTCGAACAGGCCGACTACGAGCTGCGCTTCCGGCAATCGGGCGAACCGGCCACCGGGAACTGGCATTTGAGATGAAAGGGCAGTACTTCAGCCATATGAAGAACAAGCCACGTAACTTGTTCCCAAGCTCCGCTTGGGAACACTCCCTGTTCGCAGCATTGCTTTGCCCCCTCGGGCGAGTCGGCGAAACAGAAGTTACCGGAAGTGCGGTCCCAAGCAGAGATTGGGACCGAGGTTGTGTGCGCGTCTCGTAGTCTGGCTTCAAACGGCTGGAACGTTGCATGAAAGGGAATCTCATGCCTTCCCCCCTTCGCTTTTCGCACGTGATCTTGTCATTGGCCTTCCTCGGGCCTGCAATCGGTTGCGCGCAACTGGATTGGAAGAAGCCGGTGGCGTGGGTTTCGGGCGGCAAAGACGAGCCACAGGCGCCGACCAAGATGGTGGCCGTTTGGGCCGACGCGGTGGCCGAGCATCCCGATCGCCAAACCCGGGGCTTCGGCGGCCGCTTGACGTTCTTCGGGCCGGATCGTCTTCACCAAAAGCCCACCCAGGTCGAGGGCACGCTGGTCGTCTACGCCTACGACGAGGAGAGCGGAGGCGCGAAGGAAATGAAGCCCGATCGGAAATATGTCTTCACCAGCGAGCAGTTCGCCACGCATTACAGCGAGTCGAAACTCGGGGATTCGTACAGCATCTGGATCCCGTGGGATGAAGTCGGGGGGCCAAGGAAGCGGATCGGCCTCATTTGCCGTTTCCAACCGGCCGAAGGCCCGCCGGTCGTGAGCGAGCAGACTGTTCTGGTCCTGCCGGGGAAAGAGGTGCCGATCGTAGCGAACGTGAGGAAGCGGAGCGAGCAGCCGGAGCCCTTCGGTTCGGCGTCGATGGACGTTCAGCCCGTGGCACACCTCGCCGCGATTCCGATAGATCAGGCGGAGACGCAACCGGAAACCGAGAAGCAGCCAAGGATCAAGACGGCGACGATTTCCATTCCGCCCCACTTCGGGCGGCGGACGCCCGTGGCCCAAAGCCGTTCCAGGGCCGTGCCTGCGCTGATGAGGGCACGGGCACTTGAGGAGAAGGCAGGCTCACCGGGGCAAATGCCCAAGACGGATGAGCCGGCTACTGCATTGCCGGACTCTCCGCCGGCGGGGTCACCGTCAACTGATTCTCGACTTGGCGGATCCCCGGCTGCAACCGGGCCATCCGCTCCGCCAGCCTACGGTCGTGGTCCGTGGCAACCACGCCGCGAAGGATTGCCGTACCACTCTCGATCGACACCTCGACCGGCGACTGGGTCTGGAGCCAGCTCGACTTTTCCAGTTGTGTGGCCAGGTTCGAACTCTTGAGGGCGAGTTGGGCGGGGCTTGGCCGGGGAACGCTGAACCCCAGGCGGATTTTCGCCCGAATTTCTCCCCTGCTCCGCCGAGCCCCGGCGCCCGACCCCCTGAACTGGGAGCCGCGGCCGCCAAAACGGTCTTGCCCGAAGCCGGAACCGCCCGACGGCCCGAATTGGCTGGGCCCGCCCGCGCCGGCACGCTGGGCGCCGGTGGCCGCCATTGCCGCCCGGGCATCCTCGACGCTGGCGCCGACAAAGTCGCCGGACTGCAAATCGGGCATGCGCGACATCTCGCCGAGACCGCTGAACATGCTCGACTGTTGCCCGCTTTGGCTCCCACCCCCACTCTCTCCTCCGGTCGCCGAAGTGCTGGCGTTGAAGCTGGATAGGGTTTGCTGGGCCAGACTCTCGACGGTCTGGGTGGACGGGGTCCCGTTGCGGTCTTGCGACTGCTGAGCCAGGCCGTTCGACTCCAGCCCCAGCGCGATCAGTGCGGCGATCGTCACCGCGGCGAGGTAAGTCCGCATGGTTTATTACCTGGATGGGGGGTGCGGAGTCGTCTCTATATTTTTCCACAACCTCGGTCCCAAGCTCCGCTTGGGACCGCACTTCCGCCTACTTCCGTCTCGCCCGAGAGGGCGTGTTCCCAAGCGGAGCTTGGGAACAAGTTGGACCCCGCCATTTTGCAGAAGTCCTCTATCTTCCTTTATATCGAGCGTAGACCGTACGGCAAGTTGAATATCTCAGATTCTTCCTCAAATTGCCGATACCCAATTGACGCCGGAACGATGCAAATGTACACTATATTTGGAGGTTTATCGGCATGCGGAAACGTGACCAAGAACCCGGGCCAGACGCAACAAAAGCCCCTTCGCGCGGCTGGCTCGTTCAGACGCTAAAGGCTGAGATTACCCGGCTCGAAAGGGCCCGGCAACGCGGCGACCAGAACGCCGCAATCTCCAGCGGCTGCGAAGCGTTGGACCGGCTCCTCCCCGGAAGGGGGTTCCGCCGGGGAACCCTCGTCGAGTGGCTCGCCGCCGGTGACGGCACCGGGCGGGAAACCCTGGCGCTGTGCGCCGCCCGGGAGGCTTGTCGGGAAGGAGGGGCGATGGTCGTGCTGGACGAAGCCAACGAGTTCTATCCGCCCGCGGCCCTCCGGCTGGGGATCGGGCTGGACCAGGTGATCGTCGTCGCGGCGCGAAGCCAGGCCGACAACGCCTGGGCGCTGGACCAGTCGTTGCGATGCCCTGCCGTGGCCGTGGTGTTGGCGTGGCCAAAGAAGTTAGACGGCCACACGTTCCGGCGGTTGCAGTTGGCCGCGGAGCAGGGCGGCGGCGTGGGGTTGCTGATGCGTTCGCTCGGCGTGCGGCACGAGCCCTCTTGGGCCGAAGTGCGGCTCTTGATCGAGCCGCTCTCCAGTGCCGCGCCCGAGACCCCGCGCCGGTTGAAAATCGAGGTGCTTCGCAGCCCCGGCCGCTCAAGCCGCAAAAGCGTGGAGGTGGAAATCAACGATGAAGCGAATCCTGTGCATCCGGCTCGACGACTGGCCCATCGCGAGGATCCGCGCCGAGCGGCCGGAGCTTAAAGGGAAGCCGATCGTGTTGGACGAACCCCATCGCGGGAGCCGCCGGGTGGCCGCGTGCTCCGCGGAGGCAAAGGCCTTCGGGGTGACGGCGGGAATGCCGTCGGCCGAAGCGGCCGCCCTGGCCGGCTCGGCGGCCCTCGCGGTCGAAGCCCACGACCCGTCGGGCGATCGGGAGGCGCTAGAGGCGTTGGCCGTCTCGTGCGCACGGTTCAGCCCCCTGGTCGGGCTCGACGACTCGGCCAATCCCGACAGCCTCCTTTTAGACGTCACCGGCCTGGCCCATCTCTTCGGCGGCGAGCGTTCGCTGGCCGAGCGGGTTGCCGGCGACCTCGCCCGCCGCGGCTTGACCGTTCGCGCAGCCCTCGCCGACACGACCGGCGCCGCCTGGGCGGTAAGCCATTTTGGGGAGGAGGGATTGCAAGTTCAAAATTGCAAATTGAAAATTGGAGACTGCTGGGATC
>JBDRTC010000490.1:0-12449 GCA_043824335.1 Planctomycetota bacterium
AGAGCGGCGAGTGCCTGGCCACGCTCGAAGGACACTCGGACTGGGTGAGGTCGGTAGCGATAAGCGCCGACGGTCGCCACGCCCTTTCCGGAAGCGAGGACCGGACGCTCCGCTATTGGGACCTGGAGAGCGGGGAGTGTCTGGTCGCGCTCGAAGGACACACGGCCTGGGTGAGGTCGGTGGCGCTGAGCGTGGACGGCCACCACGCCCTCTCCGGAAGTGACGACGAGACGCTCCGCTATTGGGATCTGAAGAGCGGCGAGTGCCTGGCCACGCTCGAAAGTCTCACGGGCGGTGTGAGGTCGGTGGCGATAAGCGCCGACGGCCACTACACCCTCTCCGGAAGTGACGACGGGACGCTCCGCTATTGGGACCTAGAGACCGGCGAGTGCCTGGCCGCGCTTGAACGACACACGGGTAGGGTGATATCGGTGGCGATGAGCGCTGATGGCCGCCACGCCCTGTCCGGAAGTGAGGACCGGACGCTCCGCTATTGGGACCTAAAAAGCGGCGAGTGCCTGGCTACGCTCGAAGGACACACGGGTAGCGTGATGTCGGTGGCGATGAGTTCCGACGGCCGCCACGCCCTTTCGGGAAGTCAGGACCGGACGCTCCGCTATTGGGACCTAAAGGGCGGCGAGTGCCTGGCCACGCTCGAAGGACACACGGGCGCGCTAATGTCGGTGGCAATGAGCGTGGAGGGTCGCCACGCCCTCTCCGGAAGCTGGGACCGGACGCTCCGCTATTGGGACCTGGAGAGCGGCGAGTGCCTGGCCACGCTCGAAGGACACACGGGCTGGGTGAGGTCGGTGGCGATGGGCGACGACGGCCGCCACGCCCTGTCCGGAAGTGACGACCGCACGCTCCGCTATTGGGACCTCAAGACTAAGGAATATGTAGTCCTGTTCCCGTGCGAGAATCCTGTGCATGCTGTGGCCCTAACGTCTCAGCCTCCCCGGATCGCCTGTGTCGGCGACGCCGCCCGAAACGTCCTGTTCTTCCGAATTGAAGACTGATTCTATACAAGCCAAATCCACCGGACCCGGGAGAGCAGGTCTTTGTGTGAGGCAGGAAAGGCGACGTGTACTGAGGCACGTAGGCCACACATCCAGGCCGGGGCCAAGGCAGTACAACTACCACGCTCATATGATGGTCATGCACGCCCGAACGCACCCTGAGCTAGCCGTGGTGCATTTGGCAATATACACAAAGTGGGCGAAATGCCTGCACTGACTCCAAAACCGACAAATGGCGGGCGAAGGCTCTTCCACGCAAAATCCCCCAACCGGCCGTTCTGCCTCATTTTGCGGGTTTCTCGCACGCTTGTGCCAGTTCTGGCCGGCTGCTGACGCATATAGGGCGGAGTGTGGGGCTCGCGACCCTGCTTGAGCTCCTACCTGCCCCCTATTGAGGTGGCCAGCAAAGTCCCCTCGAAAGCCAAGGCGATCTGGGGCCTATCGAGGTGGGCTAAATACTCGTCTCCACGCTGGGTGCCATGTGCGGTCAACGTTGAGCATTTGCCCAAGTTGCTTAGCGACCGGGTTGATCGGACAGCAGAAATGGCATCGATCTCGCCAGCAACGAGACGCCTTCGCCGGCGCGGCGGCCAGATCTTCTTTGACTAACGCCAGGCAACGGCGAAGAATTCAGTTGTGGAAATGGCCAAGACGGTGCTTGACGGGAACTGCCGAAGTGGTAAACTACGGCCTAAAACAACTAGGATGGGGAATTTGGCGTGCCAAGGATGAGGGATCTTGCAGGCAGCCCTCGAGGATGTGGCGCGATGCGGTTTCCTCACACGTGGTAAGAGGCGATACGTGCGGCATACGAAGGCAGCGCGCAATGAGTGACGACAGACTTACCCCGCGTGATGATCCAGAACCCGGCGACATCTCGCGTCTGATAGAAAAGATCGACGTTGTCGAGAGAGATTTCACGAAGATCGAGGATGAGCTCAAGGGACTGTCCGCCAAAATCAACAAGCTGCTGAGCACACGTGACGGCATTCAGGATAACCCCGGGGCTGCCGAGCAGGAATTCCAGATAGAACGACTAGAGGCACAACGGAGGTTCCACGAAACCGTACAACAAGCTGAAGAAAGAAGGCGTCAGCACGAAAGCGCCATGGAGGAACGTAAGCAAGAGAAGAGTCGAACGACTCTTCGGTACGGTGTCGTGTATGCGTTGATTTTTGCAGCCACATTCTTGATTGCGTTTCTGTGTTGGCTTTGGCATACGGAAGAACGTGCTCCGGCTCTTGCTGACTGGAGCATGGGCGCTTTGATGGGCGCCGCTTTGACCGGCGCCGGTGTGACGTTCTTTTTCGCTTTCGTCAGGTTCACATTTCTCAGCGGGGATAGTCGGGGAGGACTTGATGCTTCCGGCATCCTCGGTGGCACTAGAAGTCAGGATGACCAGTCGTGAGCTACTCCGCGCTTTTCATAGTCAGCTCTATTCTTGCGGGCCTATTGCTCGCGTATGGAGTCTGGTCGTTAATCGCGGCGAAGTTGCTATGTAGGCGCCTAGGCTCGGTCCTACGGCGCTTCCAGCGATCCGCCCAGAGAGTGCCGATGCTATCGCATGAGGGAATGGACGAGTGGAATCGGGCGCAAACGGTAGACGATTTGGAAAACGTTCGCGCAAGGAAGATCAGCGAATATGTCTTCCTTTCAGCGAAGAAGGATATGCGTACCTGCATAGAAATCGCTCCGCACCTGACGGTTTGTGACATAACGGAGATGCGCGTTCCGGCAGGCGAGTTTTTCATTCTCGATTCAGGCATCGATTCGGTGGATCATAGACTGGCGGCTGCGATCACGGCCATGCGGGAAGATTTGACGGGCGCCGTTGATTCCTATGTACGTCGGTTGCGTGTCAGTGGATGGGTTGCAGACATCTATTCTCGCTTGTTTTGCAGAGCCGACCTCGACGCCACAAGCCGCCCGTCCGCCGAGCCCACGGGCGCCCTGTTGGAAACGTGTGTACGTTTGGCAAAAACGTGGTTGGGTCCTGCTGCACTGGTGACAGGTGCACTGGTGACAGGTGTGGTGGTGTTATTGGTTGTTGCGGCTGTAATGATTCTGCGCCAAGAGCCAGCACAGGGAGGGCCGCCACCCAGTCGTGCTATTGATCAAGCACGAATACTTGAGCTGGAAGCTAGAAAGGAGGCAGGGCCGGATTTCCGGGCGGCAAGAGAGCAACATGCTTTGGTCCTGGAATTCGTTGTGGAGGTTCTACGAAGACGTGTGCGAAAAGAATCGAGGAAGGCAGAGTATTTCGAGGTAGACAGACAGTATGCCACCGAACTTGAGAATGTGTTAGGTATTCTGTCACCGGACGCGGCTGATCACCTGGCTTCCGGGCAGGTAGCCCGAGCTGCTGAGGCATACGAGCGCCTTTGTCGTGCCTGGATCAGACGTCCCTCCTATTCGGGTTCGTACGTGGAGTATCGGATTGAACTAACTCAGGACGACATCGAGAGAGTCAGCCAAGCACTGAAGGAATTCTATGAGGCGGTTGTGGAACTCCAGGCGGATTCGCGGCCCAATATGGATAGTTATCTCAACGTTTGCATGCGCAGTCGAGTAGGCATGCTCCACGTGTTCGCAATTTGGCTGGAGTATCTAGATAGCGAAGAAGGACGAGCCAGATTCGACGAGTTTCAAGCGCACCTGCGAGTTGCGCGTGACAAAACACGGCAGGCCGCACAAGGTCACCATGATTTGAGTCAGAAGCAGGAATTGGACTTGCAGCTCCTTGCGAAGTTCGCCGATAGCTTAGATCGTCGCCTTCACGTCACCGAAATCCTAGGTTCTGACTTACCCAACGCTGAGAAGGCGGTGAGGATTGGCGAGTATCTGGAACAGTCACTACAAGACGCACGCCGCGTTGTCGATAATGGCACGTTTTGAGACTCGTTCGCGGCGGCCGCTTCTCATCTCCCAGTACCGGCAGGTTCCTCTTGGGATCGACGGCCCGGGTGATCCTCCAAACGGTCCCGGCCGAAAGCCCCGTGATCCTCGCAATCTCCTGTTGCGACTCCCCGCCGGCCAGCAGCTCCTCGACCCCAGCCACCTGCTCTTTTGTCAGCATCGGGCAGCACTCCCACCGTTTCGCGTGCTGCCAGATGCACCCTACCCCGAAACCTCCCTTTCCAACAGCCGCAACCTCTGGGCCGCCAAGCCTTTCCCGCGTCGGACGTCCTCACCGCTGCGGCCGTTGCGGGTCGATCGACGGCCCCTTGAGGGGTCTTCGCCCTCGGGGGGCGAAAAGGCCATCAGTAGATTTCGATGCTCTTGACCACGCCGCCGCCGGAGGCGTGGGAGCCGTAGAGGCAGCGGTGGGCGGCCTCGAACAGGTCTTTGGGAGGGAAGTTCTTGGTGGGCACCGACAACGTCGCCGCGCCGACGCTGACGCTCAGCGCAGGACGCCCCGGCAGCGATTGGCCCGGCGTGAGCCCGCGAACGCGATCGATCAACGCACCGGCGTACCGCACGGCCGGCTGGCGCTCGCAATCGGCGAGGATGACGGCGAAACCGGCGTCGCCGTAGGGAAGGCAGGTCACGTCGGGATGGTCCCCACCCCTGCAAGCGGTTTCCAGGAAACGTCTCAGTTTGCCGAGGCCATCCACGCCGTAGGTGATCGTCAGGTTCTGGACGTCGTCCAGCTCGACCAAGAGCAGGCTCAACGCGCACTGCGATTGACGGCAGGCGGAGACGGCCGCGTCTAACCGCCCGAGGAAGCCGGGGTCGAACTCGGCGGCGGCCGAGTTGACCGTTTCCCGGGCGTGCGTGTCGGCGGGGCCCCACGCGTCGCGTGAGCGGGAGCCCGACTGGCTGAAAGATCCCGCGGCGGCCCGTGCCGGCGCCGGCCGGCCGCCCGGCTTGGAGGCCGCGAAGGCAGGGGCCGGCCGTGAAAGGTTGGTGATCGCTTCGGAGAGCGCCTGGAACTCGTCGACGAACGCCTCGCTCTCCGATTCCAGCGCCCGGCGGCTCGCTTGGCCGCCGATCATGTCTTCCGCCACTTCCGCGGCAACCTGGGCCAACTGGGCATGGGCCTCGATGAGCACGTGGTGGTAGTCGCGGCCCTCGGGCAACTGGAGCGAGAGCACGTCGGCCAGTTGTCCGACCTTCTCTTTCAGGCCGTCGACCAGTTGCTCCAGTTGTCCCCGGGAAAGTCCGCGCGAGGCGTCGCCGAGGGCCGTCAACTCGCCGAGCGCTTCGGACTCCCCGTCGGCCAGCAGCCGGGCCACCGCCTCGGCCCAATGAACGATTTGCTGAAGCGACGGGCCCGAAGAAGTGGACAAGACGAGCATCGGCGAGTCTGGCCAGCGCACGGCTTGGGTCAATGCCTCGGGCAGTCCCCACTGGTCCAACAGCCGAGCCGTCAACATGGTGTGGTCGAAGCCGAGCGAGGCGGTCTCCAGGGGCCGTAGATCTCCCCCGCGGGCGAGCACTTTCTCGACGAGCCGGACGTACGGCTCGCCCAGCTCCTGGATCAGGAGCAGGATCCCGAGGTCCTGGAGCAAGCCGGCGATAAAGGCCTCATCGTCCGACGGCCGGCCGAACGCTTCGCTGATCTCCCGCGCGGCCACCGCCTTGGTCAGCGTGTGCTGCCAGTACCACCCGAGCGTCTCGGCGGCGACGCCCTCGAAGAGTCGATCCGGAAGGCTGAATCCCAGCACCAGCAATTTCAGCGGTTTCGTGCCCAACAGGGCCAGCGCCTGGTTCAGGTCGGAAACCTCGCGACTGAGCCCGTACAACGAGCTATTCACCACCCGGAGCACCTTTGTGGTGAGCGCCGGATCGTTTTCGATACACTGTTTCAGGGCGTGGACGTCGACTGTCGGGCTGTTGGTCAGTTCCAGCACTTCCATGGCCACCGCCGGCAGGCTGCAGAGCTGCCCGGCCTTGGCCGCAAGACGGTCCAGCGGAGTCGCGGAGTCGGTCATGAGATCAGTCGGGCTGGGAAGGTTGAACATTCGGTTGTGGTCGCAGGGCGAAGCGAACGCCCTCGCCTAAAATCTAGCTCAAGAACGGTCGTGGCCGCGCGTCGGCCCGCAAGACCGGCAGGATTGATATAAGTGACCGCAGCGCAGGCGTCTTGGCTGTGCTGCCCGGTCACAGGCTGAAAGTCTGTGCTACGATGCCTTTGCGGTGAAGCGGTAGTTGAGCACGCGGGGGCCGTCGATCTGTTCGGCCCGGAGCCAGAGCGTGGTGCCGATCAATTGCTCGCCGTCGGGAATGCGGAAGACGTGCACGTCGCGGCCCCGGCCCAGGTCAAGAACTTGGGTCTTCTGCCGGCGTCGCCCGCGCGCCGACAATTGGCAGCGGAAGCTGACGGGGCTGTCCGTATTGTTGACGAAGCGTTGCTCGACCTCCAACTCTCCCCGCTCGTTCAACCGTGTGATGATTTCGACGTTCACGTCGTCGGGCCCCACGTCGAGGTGCCGATAAGCGCTGAACCGGCGCGTCTGGCCGGTCTCCAGCTCGAAATCAACGCGAACGGGGTGACGCCCGCTCGTGGCGTTGTAAGGGAGCGTGATCTCGAAGGGCTGCTCGAGCGTTTCGCCGCCGGCCAGGCGGAAATCGATCCGCTCGGGGTTCACCTCCCGGGCATCGGGAATCACCAGCGTGAGCCGCCCGGAAACTTCTTCGCCAAACGGGTTTTTCACCTGGAAGCCGTTTTGATGTGAGTGGCTGGCGGTTTCCACCACCCGGCCGCTGGCCAGCGCGAAGCTCTGCCGCCAGCGGACGGTCTTTTCGTCGATTCCGGTGACGAACGACGGCAGGGACCCGACTTCGACGATCTGGCGATGTTCGTACTCTTGCGGGACCGACTCGCGCCCCCAGAGGTCGACCTGCCGGACATCGTGGCCCAAGCAGATCACCTCCCGCGTGGGAGTCTTGGTGAAGACGCTGGAGACGACCATCACCGCCTCGGAACCGCGGGCGAAGATGTGGTTTCGGCTTTCGCCCGGCAACTGAATGCTCCCCAGGTACTCGGCGCCGGCGAGCATCAAAGCGGTCGTGCGCCACACGAGCAGCAGCTCCCCGGGCGTGCCGTCGGCGTTCATCAATCCCCGGTCCGCCTGGAAGGGATCGGAGATGAAGATCCCTTCGGCGCCGTCGATCTTGGCCGAGATCATCCGCTCGACCAGGTCGGCCGCGCGTGCCTCCAAGGGGCCGACCTGCCGAGCCATCGGCTCCAACACGACCCAACGACGCAGTTGCGGCTGCTTCGTGGCGGCCAGGTAGGCCGACAGCTCCTCTTGCGTTGGCGGCGGGTCGGCCGACAAGGAGAGGAACCGCCACGCCGGCGATTGGCCCGGGGATTCGGGCAGCGGGGCCTTCCAATTCCAGCCGAATCCCAGGTTGACGTCGTGGCTGAGCTGGTCGAGCTGCGACTTGACTTGGGCGACCTTCTCGGCCAGCTTGGGATAGCCGACGAAGCCGGTATCCGTGTCCCGGCCCAGTTGCCACCATCGCACCGGGATGCCCAGGCGCGCGAATCCCGACGCCAGCCGCGGGTACCACAAGCCGGGATCGCCCGCAAAGATCTCCGCCGGCGACCTCACGTCGCCGAATTGACTTCGCAGGGCCTCCGGGGGATCATCGAGCAGGCCGACCAGTTGGATTCCCTGGGCGGTGAGGCCCTGGCTGAATCGGCTCAGTTCCTGCACCTTCTCGTCGCTGGTTTCCGCATCGAGCCATAGCGGGTATTTGACCCATCCAATCCCCGACTGCCCGACGAGCGGGATCAGGTCGTCCAGCGGCAGCGGCTTGTCGCCTTGCGGCAGACTCCAGCCGAACTCACCGCCCGGCGGCGTCGAGCGCGGCCGGATCACCGCCAGGGTCCCTTCGCAGCGATAGCCGAGATCGTCTCCCCCGTCGACGTTCGCCCGAACCCGGTAGAACCCGGGGCCCGGGATCGGCGGTTTCCACTCGGCCGTGCCGACCAGAAGCGGGGGCTCGTCGGGAGGCCCGTTCCGGGAAAGCGGGTGATCGCCCGGCGCCACGCGGGTCTTCATCCGCTCTCGTCCCTCGGCAAGCTTCTCGCCTGATACGTCTTCCAGATGGAACACGACCGCCGGGTCTTCCACCGGGAGGCCTGAAGCGTTGCAAGTGACGGTGACTTGGTTGGGGTCGGTGAAGACGTGGGGCCCGTCGCCGGCCGAGAGCGAGATTCGCGGCAGCCGGCCCAGCCAAACCTCGTCGAACCGTGCCAACCCGGTTAAGTCCATCTGGACGCCCGGCTCCAGGTGCAATCCGATGACGGCGAACCGGGCCTCGTCACCGGGCGTCACGGGATCAAGCCGGACCTTCTTCCAGCCCTGCGAGTCGCGGATCGCCTCGGAATGAAACGTCTCAAGCCGGTGCCGCCCCTTGTCCAACAGGGTGAGGGAAAGGTAGGCCCGATCGTGCTGGAGTCCTTCGGTGGCGAGCACTCCCTCCAGCACGTAGGCGTAAAGCGGCCCGATGGGGATGGGCGGACTGAAGAGGGCGGCCGCCCCCCCGTCCAGGTCGATCCCGAGCGAGCGATTTCCCGCCGGCGACGGCTCCTCGCGGATCCCAACCTCAACGTAGTGCGGAAACCCGGGACCTTTTCTTCGGACCCATCGGTCGGGCTGACCGTCGTAATTCGTGTCCCAGGATTCGTCGTAGGGGCAATGGAAGACCTCGACCGCCCCGGGACATCGCGCCTCGATAGGCGCATCCGGATTCATCGCTACAATCAACAACGACACGAGAACATTCATCGCCCGCGTTCCTCAGCCCGTTGAAAAAGGCGAGTTACCCCCCCCTGATACGGGACTGCCCAAGAAAAACCCGCTAACGCACCAGTTCAGACTATCGTCTTTCGCGCCCTCCCGCTCGACTCGCACGGTTGGCGCCGTTATGACCCGAAGGAGACTTCCGTGCCCGCGCTGAAGATTGGCCTCGAAATCGCCGGTTTGCGTTTGCCTTTCAAGAAAGCCTTGCACGCGGCGGCCGAGTTGGGCGCAAGCGCCGTGGAAATCGACGCCCGGGGCGAGATCAATCCCCGAGAGCTGTCGCGGACGGGCCTGAGGCAGTTGCGCAAGATGTTGGAGGATTTTCGTTTGCGGGTGTCGGCCGTCAGTTTCCGCACCCGGCGGGGGTACGACACGCCGGCGGACCTGGAGCCGCGAATCGCCGCCACGAAGGACGCCTTGGAGTTCGCCCACGCTCTCGGGGCCGCCGTGGTCGTCAACCACGTTGGTCGGGTGCCGTCGGATCGCGACAGCGAGGCGTGGCGGCTGTTGGTCGAAGTGCTCGACGACCTGGGCCGGCACGGAGATCACGTCGGGGCCCGCCTGGCCGCCGAGACCGGCGCCGAAAGCGGCGAAGACCTGGCCCGACTCCTGGCCGAGCTGCCCGACGGGGCCATAGGCGTCGACTTGAACCCCGCCAACCTCGTGATCGGCGGCTTCTCTGTGCTGGAAGCCGTCGCCGCGTTGGGGCCCTCGATCCTTCACGTCCACGCCACCGACGCCGTGTGCCAGCGGGGCAGAAGCCGCGGCAACCAGGTTGCCCTGGGCCAGGGAACGGCCGACTTTCCCGAGCTGCTCGCCGCCCTGGAGCAGCACGGCTACCAGGGCTACTTCACCGTTACGCCTCACGCCGACGATCCGACCAACGAGATCGCCCGGGCGATCCGCTATCTGCACGGATTCTAATCCGTTCCAGCCGCGGCCACATCCAGCTTCACGTTGTCGAGATAGAACACGGACTCGCCTTGGGCCAGGCTCACGAAGCCGAGCCACTCGAGCCGGTTGAAGCGGTCGGAGCCGCACGCGAGTTGCCGGAAGGATTGGGGCGGTTGGTCGGGGAGGGTGAGCGTCAGGTCGTACGTGCCCTTGGCCCCCCGGCCCAGGTCGCAGACGATCTCGACGTGCATCCACTCACCCGTCGGCACGTCGGCGAGCGGCTTTCCGCCGGCGTGGAGCTTTCCGCCCGCGTCGATGCGCAGCGACGGGCCCACGCGGTAGGGGCTGGCCGCGTCGCGCCATTCGTGGGCGACGATCGCCCCCTCTTCGACGCGCAGGTCGAAGCTCAAGCTCACCCTCCCGTCGCGGAGATGAGGCGAGTAGAACATGTGGGGATCGAACACGTGCTCAAGCCCGGGCACGTCGGTGAATTTCAGGCTGTGGCTCCCCTCGGCGGCCGCCTCGCCAGAGACCGAGATCAGCTCGCTTCGATCCTCGACTTGCAGCGTGACCAGTGCCGGCGGTTGGCCCGCCTCGGTTTCCTCGAAGCCGTCGTCGACCGTAACCGGCTTCGGCGGCTCGGGCGCCGGCGGGAGCACGGTCGGCGGGAACCGGGCCTCTTTGGGAAGGTTGACCCAGTCCGGCCGGCCGACCAGCCCGCAGTCGCTTGAGTCGATCGACTCAAACCCGAGTTCCAGCGCAGGCGAGTCGGGCTGGAGCCGGAAATCAAAACGGGCCGGATCGACAAACTTGGGATCGGCCACCCGGGAGTTGCCGTCGACGCCCTTGGCTTGCCAGTCCTCAAACGGCTCTTCGTAGAACTCCAGCTCGCGGCCGTCAGAGCGCCAGTAGAGGTTCCGGTCCCACTTCGAGCGGTGGTCGTCGCGCCCGCCGTCGGCGTGAAACAGCTCCCCCTGCGTCAGGTAGAAGATGTTCCGCTCGACGACCGTCGACGGCTCTTTCTGCCACGTGTAACGCCACGCGGCGTGCTCGGCGCTTAAGGCGAAGATGTTGTTGCGGACCACGTTGCCGGCGCTTCCGGTGTTCATGATCCCGCCGGTCAGCGTGTGGTAGACGAGGTTGTTCTCCGCCGTCAGGCCGTTGCTGCCCTGGTCGAAATAGATCCCCCAGGCCATGGGAGGGCGGCCCATGTACGGCCAGATATCGTGAAACACGTTGCCGCGGATGACCGTGCCCGTTTGCGTGCCCAGGGTGTAGATGCCCCCGGCGTCGCTCAAGACGCCGCGGACCACGTGGTGAACGTGGTTCTTCTCGATCCGGTTGTGGAGCGTTCGCGTGGGGGCGTCGCTCCAATTCCACCCGACCGACATTCCGGAATAGTCGAAGCTGTGGATCTCGTTGTGGGAGATCACGTTGTGGCTGCTCTGCGCGAGCCAAAGGCCGACGCCCGCGGCGTAGACGTGCCCGCCGTCGTGGATGTAGTTGTTGTGGAGCACGTTGTGACTCGACTCGGCGGCGTCGGAGTCGGCCATCGTCGCCTCGCCGATGCGTACGCCGCCGGCGCCCAGGTCGTGGATGTGATTCTCCTCAACGCGGCACTGCTTGCACCCCCGCTTTAGCCACAGCCCGTAGGTGCCCACGTGGGCGATCTCGCACCGGCGCACCTCGCAGTGGCGGGCCCCATTGGCGGTGACCACGGCGGGGACCGTGACGGCCGCTTGCGGGTCGCCGTAGCCGGCCTCGGGAAGGGACCAGTCGGCATGCTTAAGCGACAGCCCAACCACATGCACGTGCTCGACGAGCTTGCCCGCGCCGGCGTCGCCATCGAAACGCAGTAGCTCGCCCAAGACCGGGGCGACGACTTCCGCCCGGCTCGGGTCTTCGCCCTCCTGGGGCCAATACGAGAGCGTGCCCGATTGTTGGTCGAGGTACCACTCGCCGGGCGCGTCGAGCAGTTCCCGGGCGTTCTCGACGTAGTATCGCTGCTCGGGGTCCCAGCCCAGGGGCCGAAAGATTGTGGGGCCGGTGAAGCGGACGACGTGGCTCGCTTCGTCCACCTCGGCGATCCGCACCCGCGACGTGTTCCACGAGTGAAACACCACGACCTCGACGTTATCGAGATCGCTGGACGGCCGGACGTCCCCCGGCTTGAACCGGAACCGATCGACCCCTTCGTTCCACTGCGCGTTCGGCTTCGGGTCGACGAGGGCCTCTACGTGGAAGTAGCCGTCGTTCGGGCTTCGGGCACGCCGGGCGCGTCGGCCGTCGATAAAGAGCTGCCGGAAGTACCAGGCCCCGCTTTTCACTTCGGAGAGTTGGACCGTCCAAAGCTCGCCCTCTCCTTTCTGCCAGCCGGTGAGGACGCGTCCGCCCGAGAGCACGGGCTTTTCGCCCGGGTAGGCGGTGTACGTGACCGGACACTGGGCCGTGCCGGAGTCTTCCGGCCGAAGCAAGATCGGCTCGCTCAACCGGTGTACGCCGCGGATGCGAACGGTAACGGGCTTCGCCGGCCCACCCTGCCCGCGAAGCTCCCGGACCGCCTCCTGCGCCCGGGGGATCGTGGCAAAGGGGCCGTCGGTGCCCCCGTCGTTCGGTTCCGGGAGCGTGCCCGACCAGGCGTCGTTCCCCCCCGTGGCGACGTAGAACGTGATTTCCTGCTCTCCGGACGGCTGAGCTTGCGCAAGCATTGCGGCGACGCCAAACAGGGCCGCGCAGAGCACAACGATCGTCACGCATTTGGCAGTTTTCATGGAGTGCTCCC
>JBDRTC010000491.1:0-4318 GCA_043824335.1 Planctomycetota bacterium
CGGGTGCCCTTTGTACTCGTGGTCCCAAAGCCACGGCACCCGAATCGGCTCGGCGTCGAAGTCGCGGCAGGCGGCATCCAGGAAGTCGTCGCTGAAATCGATCATCCCCCGGCCTTCGGTGCGGAAGCCGACGCTGGTCGAGAACAGGCGCACGCCCGCCGCGTGGGCCGCTTCGATGTGCTCCAGATCGGCCCGGCCGGCCCAGCCCAGCACGGTCGAGCCGTAGGGCTCGTACATCTCGGGGTTGTCGTACATGAAGACGACGTCGCTCCGGCGGATGGCCCGGGGAGGGGCGTCGTCTGCCCGGGACGTGACCGGTGTGCGGAGCGTTGTTACGAGCAGCGCGAGAAAGAACGCGAGCGGAAATGCGGTGCGCATCGTTCCGACGACCTCATCTGTTTGGCCTGTTGATCGCTAAGCCGCGAACGGCTTACGGGCTGGCGCTCACGGCCGCTTGGGCTTTTTGCATTATGCTTTCAATGGAGACGGGGATTCCACCCTGGCGCTTGCTCTCGTCGGCGGCTTCCATGAAGGCGAAGATTTCCAGGGTTTCCGCTTCACTGACGGGCGACACGCCGGTCTTGAAGAACTTGACGATCTCGACCAAAAGCGGCTCGTAGCCGCCGAAGCCGCCGGCCGGAAGGATCGCCTTGGTTCCGAAGACGGTGGAGCCGTAGCCGCGCTGGCTGTCGCGAATCCCCCGCACCGTGCCGATCCGGCCCCCCTCCCAAACGCCGACCGCCACGTCTTGCCCCTCGGCATGCACACGGGTGACCGTTTTGCAGCCCATTCCCATGACGGTGAAGAGCGGCTCCACGCCGTGGATCCCGTACCAAAAAAAGTCGGGGTGGTGCGGTTCGAGCGAGCAGGGGCTGTATTGGTCGCAGGCGCGGATCTCGCCGATCGCGGGGTTCGTCTTCATCCCGATCGTGTCCGGGGCGAAGCGGAGCGAGGAGCTGGTGAAGCAGGGCACGTTGTGCTCCTTGGCCAGCCGGAAGATCCGGATCGCGTCGGCCAGCGAGCCGGCGATGGGCTTGTCGATGTAGACGGTCTTGCCGGCGGCGATGACCGGCCTGGCCTGCTCGAGATGGGAACGGCCGTCGATGCTGAGGATCATCACCACGTCGACTTTCTCCAACAGCGCGTCGATCGAATCGACGATCGGGACTTCCATCTCGCGAAACGCCTCCTTGCCCTTCTCCAGCAGCTCCAGGCTTTGGGGGATGTCGGCACTGCCGCCGGGAAAGCCGGCCACGACCGTCATCTCACCCAGCTCACCGGGGGCGTTGGGGTCGTTGAGGATCTGGGCCCAGCTTCGGGCGTGGGCGTCGAGCCCGATGATCCCGGCCTTCAGCGGCGCGGCCGGCTCGGCGGCGTGGATCGGTACGCTTGCGGCGAGTAGAACGAGCACGCAGAACAGATACGCAACGGTTACACGGGGGCGCATGAGAAGCTCCTTTATCGAGCCGGTTTCGGAGGGGGACAGTCCCATTTTCCCTGCGGGAAAATCGGGACAGTCCCCGAGTTGTTGGGGCCAAGCCGCAAGCGGCTGTTGGAGGTTATTGTCGGGCCGCGTTGGCCTGGCAGGCCTTTTCGAGCACGCTCTCCATGGTTACTGTAGCGCCGCCCTGACGCTTGCTCTCGTCGGCGGCCTCCATGAACGTGTAAATCTCGATCGTTTCCTCTTCGGCAACGGGCGGTTTTCCGGTCTTGAAGAACTTGCAGATCTCGACGACCAGCGGCTTGTAGCCTTCGTACTTGCCGGCGGCACCGCTCCCCTCGCTCCCTTCGACCTCGGCGCCATAGCCCTTCTGGCCGATGAACGTTCCCTCGCGGCCGCCTTCCCAGACGCCGGCCACTTTGTTCTCTTCCACTCGGGTGACCGTTTTACAGCCCGGGCCCATGATCGTGAAGAGAATTTCGCAGCCGTGGATGCCGTACCAGAAGAGGTCGGGGTGGTGCGGCTCGATCGACATCGGGCTCGAGGCCGTACACTTTTGGATCTTGCCGAACGTCTCGCCCCGGCGGGCCGCCTGAAAGCCGGAGCCGAAGCGGAGCGACGAGCTGGAGAAGCAGGGGACGTTCTTCTCCTTGGCCAGGCGGAAGATCTCCAGGACGTCGGCCAGCGAGCCGGCCATCGGCTTGTCGATGAAGAGCGGCTTGCCGGCGGCGATCACCGGCCTGGCCCACTCGAGGTGGGGCCGCCCGTCGACCTCCTCCAGGAGCACCGCGTCGACGTGCCCGAGCATCTCCGCGATCGTGTCGTAGATCGTGCAGCCTTTCGCCTGGAGCTCTTTGGCGTACTTCTCGCGGCGGTCCCAACTGGAGGGATTGTCCTTGATCCCGCCCATGAAGGCGGCGACGACCTCGACGTCGGCCAGGTCGCCCTCGGCGTTGGGATCGTTGATTGCACCGGTGAAGGCGGGCACGTGGGACGTGGTCGTGCCGATGATTCCCACCCTCAGCGGCTTTGAGGGCTCCGCTCCGCTGCCTCGGGCCACCGCGAACAGAAGAACAACGACCGCAACCAGGCTCACACTGATCGAACGCAAACGCATGGGAAGCTCCTTAGGGATAGGGAATTGATGGTTGATGGATCCGGAGGTCGGAAATCGGAGTTCCGCCTACTGCCTACTGCCTACCGCCCGCTACTTGCCGGCGACGATCAGGTCGAGACGCTTGTTGCGCTCCTGGAGCGAGAGGCCGCCGCTTCCCTCAATGGTCATCCAGCCGTTGTAGCCGATCTTGTCCAGCTCCTGGCGGACCAGGGGCCAGTCGACGTCGCCGTCGCGGATGTCGACAAACGTGCCGCCGTGGGGCTTGGCGCGGTCGACGACAAAATCCTTCACGTGGACCTTAACGATCAGTTTTCCCAACGCGCGGATCCACTCTTCCGGCATGGCGTACTTCACGTGATTGCCGATGTCGTAGTAACACTGCACCCAGGGATTGTCGAACGAGGCGATGAAGTGGGCCAACAGCGCCGGCTTCACCCAGAGGTTGTTCCAGACGTTCTCCAGCGCGATGATCACCCCCGTCTTCTCGGCAACTGGGATCAGCTTCTCGACGGCCTTGCGCGAGGCGTCGGTGGCGTAATTCTGGGCCTCGATGTACTCGGCGTACTGGGAGTTGTCGCCGGCGACGACTCGACCGACGTGCCCGGTCTTCTCGTCGAACTCGATGTCGAACTCCCCGGCCTTGGGGATGGGCATGCCGCCGACGCGGCAGGGGACCAGGAGCACGGCGTCGGCCCCGTAGCCTTGGGCGGCCTTAAGCGCCGTCTCCACGCTGGCAATATCCTCGGCGACCTTGCCGGCCTCCGGGCTGTTAAAGTTGGTCCAGCCCCGCAACAGGGAGTGGATTCTCATGCCCAGCTTTTCGGCGATCTTGCGTCCTTCGGCTGCTTCCGCCGGTGTGGCGTTCCACTTGTTGGCCTCCATGCCCTCGAACCCGGCGTCCTTCCAGCTTCGCAGCGTCGCTTCGTCGGCCGCGCCGATCAGGGCCTTGTGGAGCGTTGTGTTGAAGGGGGCCGCGTCGAGCCGGCCGGCGGCCAGAGCGGAGGCGCCAAGCGCGGCCGAGGCGGCCAGAAAATCGCGTCGCGTGAGGTCGGGTTTCATCAGAAGTCTCTCCCAGGGGTAGGTGAGTCGGGGTGGGTTGGGGGATCCGAAGTCGTTGGGCATAGTATGACACGCCCATGGCGGCCAGTCAATTTCCGGGCCCTCCCCAAAAGAGGAGTCTGTTTTCCCGGCCGATTCGGGCGTGCGTGGAGTTTTTCAGGGCTAACCCGCAAGCGGCAACCGGGCTGGCCGGCTGCTTGACGACGCCGCGGAGGCCCGGCTAGGATGGCGGAGTGAAAGCCGTCAGCAATCAGCCGTCAGCAATCAAGTCGTCAGGAAGAAGCCTGTGAAACGTGTTTCCGTCCCGCTGAAAGCTGACTGCTGACGGCTGAAAGCTGAAGAAGTCCACTTCCGTCCGTCGTGTGGGTGTTTCCCGCGGTCGCGCCCGAGCATTCCGAGAGAGGCGAGCCGCGCCTTTTCGACTTCCATTCAGAGCCGACTCATGCCGAGCACAATCAACGGCATCGGAACCACGTACTACGGAAAAGCGAATCTCCAGTCGCACTCCGGCGTGTGCGAGTTCCTGGCGCGGGCCGAGAAGCTCAACCTCGTCGCGTACTTCCCCTACCAGTTCCTGAAACGCACGATCGAGGCGATGAAATCCTAGCCGTAGGGTGGGTCGAGGTACGAGACCCACGTGGAAAACAAATGGACCCAAGAGAACGTGGGGCTCGTAGCCCAGTTGGTGCGGCAGTTGTACT
>JBDRTC010000492.1:0-3730 GCA_043824335.1 Planctomycetota bacterium
TGAGCGGCCGGCGTCCAGATTGACCGCCGTCGAGGTCGACTCCGCACCGTTCCCACTGCTGGATGAACTGCCAACGTGGCCACCGATTGAATCGGAGCACATGCTATTACTCTCCTTTCGCTGCCAACACTAGCGGGAGGACCTCCCTGAAGTCAACGTTTGCCGCGTGGACAAAATCGCTGACGGAAAGACCATCGGGATAGGGCGGCTCCTCCATGTACGCATCCAGGTCTACCAAGAGCGAGAACTGGGGGAATGCCTTGATCACCTTCTTTGCTTTCAGCTTGTCCTTCATAATCTGCCGTTGGTCTTTCCAGTGAGCCCTCGCCTTTCGCCTTGCCGCCGCAAGCACACTTTCGGGGAGACCGATTTGCTGCTCAGCCGGAGCAACGGCTATGCGTAACATGTGATGTGGACGCTCAACAACGAGCGAATGGGTAACTTCTTCAGGCTGACCCAAATCGGAAGCGGTCTGGAACAATCGCAGGTTCTGAACAAGTTCCCAAGACTCGGTCCTACCGCCGGCGGGATACAACAACCAGGCGCGAAAGCCAATCCGGGGGTAGAGCGTCAGTTCCAATGTCTTTGCAACAACGCCCGATAGCGAATCTGCAATCGCGCCGAGATCATCAGTCCGCATGAGGCTGACAACATCGTTCGTTTGCGTTTGGCTCAAGTCCAACTTTCCTGGGCCAAAGTTGAACACAAGATTCTGGTCCTGCATGCTGAGATGACAGCCGTTGGTGTCCATCCCGTTCAACTGCCATCCTTCGCGCGACGCGATCTCGCGAGCAATCCTGCCGGCACGGTCCCAATAAAGTAGGCCAGACTCGTATCGCAGCTCAAAGACGTAGCGGTGAATCACTTCGGTCTGTAATCCAATTGCGTGTTCCATGATTGCCTCAAGACCCAGGCGAGCAAGCGGGCGGGCACGGTTGAGCCATCCAATATAAGCTATCGGCCGGGGGCGACCGGGGCAACCAGTTTTTGGCCGTTACTCTGGAGGGGGGCACAAAGCCTGATTCCGCACACACGTTGGCCAACGCGAAAACGGGAGCCACAATACTGCTGCAAACGACTACTGCAAACGCACTTCTGGCAAGAGTTGGGGGCTCAATCACGGCATCATCCGGAATCGCAACCTGTTAGGTTGACACTTCTTGCAGCGATCCGGCCACTCCTGCAAATCCGGTTTTCGGCCTCGTTCTCTGGAGAAAGGGACGTTCCCGATTACTACCCAGGAGCCCGCCCGCCTGCTGGATCTGTCAACCTCAAGCAGCGTCGAATTTGGCCTTTTCGGATGATGCCTCAATCACTGTCCCCCCTATGCTCCCGACCACCGACGCTTACTCCGCGCCCTCCGCCCCAAACCGCCGCCCCCACCGCGTCGTCACCCTCGCATACTCACCGTCCCGCCCAACCAGCTTCCTCACGTTGTCGGCCAGGTCGTGTGCCCCGCCGAGGATGACCAGGGCGAACGGCCCGGCCTCGATCATCGCCCGCACCTGGGCGTCCTGCCTCGCCTCGATGACTTCCCGGTCGAGCTTCACCGTGCCGTCTTCGGCTACGGGGTTCGCCCGGGCCAGTAGCTCCTCGTCGTCGACGGGCACCACCGCTTCGATCTCGCCGGCCATGAACAGTTGCCCGGCGGCACCGACTCGCAAGAGGTCGAGGCGATGCTGGTACAGGAGTGATTCGAGCTCGGCCTTGATCTTAGCGGCAAGTGGGTAGTCTTCCGAGTTCTCATCACCGGCTTTCTCCAGCTCGGCTAGTTCCCGGGCGGCTTCCTCGATCTGGTCCCTCCCGTCGGGGATCTGCTTCTCGACTCGCCGCATCGCAGCGATCTTCAGCTTGTAGAACAGCATGTCTTCCTTCGTTAGCCCTTCGCAGAAGACTCGACTAAGGCCGTGGTGTTCGATCAGGCACCGAAGAATCGCCTTCTGCTCGATCTGGACCAACTCGACTTCCAGGAGGAGTTCTTCGTCGAGGTCGTCGATCTCCGCGCCAGAGACAGGCTGATCGGCAACGTCCCAGATGTCGGCGGCGAACAGGGCCTTCGGGAGGAAGTGCCAGTCCGTGAGGTGGACGATGCGGTGCGTGGGCCGGTCCACGGGCTTGTGGATGCTCACCTTGACCACACCGGGGAGCTGGCGCAGGAAGTCGTACACAGGCGCGTCCAGGTCGTCGACCGGGCCGTTCACGGTAGGTCGATAGGAGTCCACGGCGAGGGGGGCTGCTTCTTTCGTTTCCCGGACAAGCTGCCGGAGCCGTCGGATTCGCTGCTTCACGTCTGGGCTGTCGAGGGCGCCGGTCGGGGCTTCGCTCTTGGCTTGTAGGTCCTGCTGGGGCTCGGCTGCCTGGATGGGGACCGCTATGCAGACGACGACCAGGGTGAGGTGCAGGGCGATGCCGGGTTTCATCGGAGGCTCCAGCCGAGGTGGCTTCAGGGACCGCCCCGATTCTCCCCGGGTGACGGATGATCGGTCAAGCTCGGGCCCGCGATGCGGCCGGCACATCCCCTGGGCGCGGCTGCCGCCGGGCTCATACGTTCCCGCCCGTAGCTCTCACCAGCGGTGGGCCGCCAAAGGCGTGCGGGTGAGATTCCCGACGCCAATTCCCCCGCGTGGAGGGGTGCCGTCTCGGGGAGCCTTGACTGAGAGCCTATGCGACAAACCTCCCGTCCCCACGGCTTCTCGGCGTTTTGAATGACGACATGGCCTTATCGGACTGGCTCGCCCCGGGAGAGCAGGCTCGCGGCTCGCTGCGGGGCGGGTCCGAGGTAAGGAAGGTTTGATGGAACACGCATTCTGAACTGGTGTGGAATCGGCATTTGGCTCCGGAAACAGAATTCCCGCCGGAATCGCCCACCTGCTGCGAGCCGGTACCCGGTCACCCGAACTTGGCTCACGTTTCGATAGGGCAGCTCTGTCGCGGGCTGGCTGCGTCAGACCTGCAGAATCCACAGTCATAAGATGGGGAGGTGTTGCCGGTCCGCGAAACCGCTGGCCAGCTTCGGCCGTTTCAGGGCCCGATTGAAGGCAACGTTGCCCCAGGTCTCCAAGATCTGGATGCGCCACAACAGCATTACCACTGTGGTTGGAAGTCAGCCGACTTCTTGTACCCTACGCGATCTGCTGATGGGCACGGTCGAGGTCGGCCTTGTGTCGGATCCGGGAGTTGGGACTGTTAGCCGCCCAGCCTCGAGTGTAAGCCAGCGTGAACTGGCCCAAGCTGATCACCTGCAAGATGGCCGACTTGACCTGGGAAGGCCAGCCACGGGGTAACGGAATATCCGGAGATGACGGTTTGGCGGGCAAATGGTGAAAGGCGCACGGAAACGTCACAACACCAGCGTTCCCTTTCAGTTGATCAGGGCAACTATTTCGTGCACGATCCTAGAAGGATAGCCGTTCACGCGGGCCGTTGCTCGCCAAAATCCCTCGGGCCCATCAGGCGACTCAACTCGAGCGGTTGACGACAAGAACCCGCTAAACGAAAATGTCAACTGTACCGTTCGCGGACAGACTTCTCAAAACGGTTCTGAGAGCCGTGAACGGTTGCGAATGAGATCTGCTGACCCTCCCCAGGTAGAAGGAACGGACCATGAGGCGCCTTCGGACGATGGCAGCCGCGCTGGTGGCGGCGAGTTGGATGGTTGCGGCAGTCGCAGGGCCCGGCCGGGGTGAAGAGCGCGACGCGGGCGGGGTGACGGGCACCCCGGCTGGTGCGG
>JBDRTC010000493.1:0-6995 GCA_043824335.1 Planctomycetota bacterium
GACCGTGCGCGCAAAAAATCGCCGGGAGGCCCTTGACACAAAAGGCTCTTTCAGGGACGGGGACACAATACTCATTTTGGTAGTCTGCGAAGCTTTGGAGATCGGCCGCCTTTCTGTGGTCTTAAGACGCGACCAACGATACGCTCCAAACGTTCGACAAACGTCTCCTTGCCAAGCATTTCCGCCAGCATCTTTTCCCAGTTGCTTCTTCCCAGCCGGCGGTGCCAGCGGTCAAGGGCCAACAGCTCGGACCGATCCCGGGTTCGGGAGGGGGACAGTCCCATTTTCCCTGCGGGAAAATCGGGACAGTCCCCGAGTTGTTTCCGGCCGCTCCGGACTAAGAAGCCGACTCGGCCGCCGATTCACTGGCGGCTGCACCGTTGGCGGCAGCCTGGCTGTTCTTCTTTTCCGGCGCGGCTGCGCTCCAGTCGCGGCGCTGGCGGGAGCTGGGGATGTCCATGGCCTTGCGGTACTTGGTGACGGTGCGTCGGGCGACCGTGATGCCGTGCGCGGCGAGCTGCTTGACGAGATCCTCGTCGCTCAGGGGGTGCTGCTTGCTTTCGTGGTCGACGATTTCCTGGAGCTTCAGCCGCACCGCGTCCCAGGCGACCTCTTCGCCGTCGGAGCCGACGGTGCCGCCGCAGAAGAACCGTTTTAGGGGGAAGATGCCGCGGGGCGTTTGAATCCACTTGTCGTCGACTGCCCGGCTCACGGTGGTGACGTGAACGCCCACCTTGTCGGCAATCTGCTGCATTTTCAACGGCTCGATCGCCTCGGGGCCCTTGTCGAGGAACTCGGTCTGGTGGTCGACGATCGCCTGGGCCACCCGGGTGAGCGTGTTGCGGCGTTGCTGGATCGAGTCGATCAGCCACTGGGCGGAGTTGAGCTTCCGCTTGATGAACTCGCGGGTCTCCTCGTTGGTCTCCCCGCTTGCCAGGAGCCGGCGATAGTAGGGGCTGATGAAGAGGGTGGGCGTGCGCCCGTCTTCCAGCCGCACCCGGTAGCCGCCCTCTTCGAGGGGCTCGACGAACACATCGGGCGTGACGGCGGGAACGAATGCCTCCTTGAAAATCGCGCCCGGCTTGGGATTCAGCTTGCGGAGTTCCGCGAGCGTTTCCTGGATCACCTCGATCGGATAGCCGGTTCGCTTCTCGATCACCGGGAGCCGGTTGTGCTCGAGGTCCTCCAGGTGGCTGGAGATGAGCGTTTGCAGTTGCTCGTAGTAGGGCATGCCGGGCGTCAACTGCAAGAGGAGACACTCGCGGAGGTCCCGGGCGGCGACGCCGGGCGGGTCGAGCCGCTGCACTACGCCGAGCGCCCGCTGGGCCAGCGCCAACTCCTCCTCGCCTGCCTCGGGGCCGATCAGGTCTTCCAGGCGGCTCTGCAGGTACCCGTTGGCATCGAGGTTGTAGATGATCCGGTCGGCCATCGCGCGAAGGTCGGGCGCCAGCTCAAACCAGCCTAACTGCTCGTGCAGGTAGTCTTCGAGCGTCTGCGGCCGGGCGACCATGTTGGCCATGGCGTCGTGCTTGCGCTGGCCCTCTTCGTCGACCCGATTCCGCGAGGGCCGGGTGTGCTCCTCGAAGTGGTCGGGCCACTCCTCGTCCATCTTCAAGAGACGCTCGAAGTCGGCCTCGTTATCGGTCGTCTCGTCGATGACCAGCTCGCGCTCTTCCTCGCTGGGCGAGTCGGGCGCTTCGTGTTCCTCCTCCTCTTCGGCCGGAAGGTCCGGGTCTTCCTCCTGCAACTCCAGGACCGGGTTTTCCTCCATCTCCTGCTCGATCCGCTCCTCCAGCGCCAGGATAGGCAACTGCAGGATCTCCATCGACTGGATCATCCGCGGTGCCAGCACCTGCTTCTGCTGCTGTCGGAGTTCTTGACCGAAAGAAAGTCGCATGGAAATGGGGGCTCGGAACTCGGGGTTGCCGTCTCGGTCCTAAACCTCAACGATCAGTGAATTGTATCGCGCTGCCAAGAAAGGTCAAAACTCCTGGCGCCCGGAGAGCGCGTCGGAGAGCATCTCTTTATTAGCAAATTCTAGCACACTGCCGGTGGTGATCCCCCGGGCCAGCCGGGTGATGCGGACGGGCATCTCCGACAACAGGTTGGAAATGTGAAGCGCCGTGCCGTCGCCCTCGACGGTGGGATTGGTCGCCATGATCAACTCCTTGAACCCGCCCTGACGGACCCGCCGCACCAGGGCATCGATGGTGAGCTGATCCGGGCCGATCCCCTCCAAGGGAGCAATTCTCCCCAAGAGCACGTGATACAGCCCGCGATAAGTAGCCGTCTCCTCCAGGGCGATCAGGTCCCGCGGCTGTTCGACCACGCAAAGGGTGTCGCGCTGCCGTTTCGGGTCCCGGCAGATAGCGCACTCTTCCTCTTCCGCCAGATTGCAACAGCTTCGGCAATATCGAACGTTCTCTTTGACGCTGCGAATGGCCTCGGCCAGACTCAGGGCCTCCGGCTTCGACGTCCGCAAAACGTGGTACGTGAGCCGCTCGGCCGACTTCTTGCCGATGCCCGGCAGCTTGGCGAACTCGTTGATCAGGTTCGTGACCGATTCGGTAAGTTCCGGCACGGTGCGGGGATTCCTCTCGATTGGGTCGGCTTTTTCAACGGGCTGCTAGGCCGAATCCGGCGTGTCTTCGCCCGCGTTTTCGCCCGCGTTTTCGCCCGCGTTTTCGCCCAGGAAACTACCCAGGGCCGACTCCAGACCGGGCACGTCCAGTCCGCCGGCCATGGATTTCATGGCCTCCATGTGGAGTTGCTTGGCCTGGCCGACCGCCTGGTTGACGGCCGTGACCACGAGGTCCTCGATCATCTCACAGTCGCCCTGCTCGACGAGGCTCTTATCGACGTGGCAGCGGAGGACCTCCATCACTCCGTTGATTTCCAGTTCGACCATGCCGCCACCGGCCGAGCCGGTCGCGCGGCGAGTGCGGAGTTCCTCGTTGAGTCCCTTCATGCGGCCGCTGATCTCGTGGGCCTGCTTCATCAGGGAACCGAGGCCGGCAAGTCCCTTGAACACGTTTGACTCCTCTGGTTGGGTGCTCTTATTCTCTGTCCGGAGGATCGTCCACCCGGGTGGGCTTGGCGTCGAACAGTTCGCCCGCCCGATGGATCATCGGGTGGCGCGATATGTCCATCAACCGTTGCTGCGGCGAGACGGCCCGGGTGGGCCCTGACGGCGGACCTTGCCCCGGCTCCTCCTCCAGTAGGCTGAACCGCACCTGGACCGGCTCTCCGGTCAGGTCCGTCAGGGTCCGCTGGAACTTGGCCACCTGATCGGGTCGCTCGCAAATCGACTTTGCGAAAGTATAGGCCGGTTTGAAGCTGATTACCAGATGGTTTGGCGCAGGAATTGCTACGCTAGCGTAATCCTTCGCGTGCTGGGCCCCGAGGCCTGAGATCCTCGAAAGGGCCTGAATCCACATTTCCTCGGCGTTTTCCTGCGTCAGAGCGATCTTTGCCGCGACGGCCTCCGGGGACACCTTCCCCCCCGACAGGCCGGGAACTTCCGACTCAGTTTCCTGTTGGGGGCGCGAGCTGACTGCTGAACGCGTGGCGGGCGATCGCGTGATCGGAGTTGTCTTCTGGGGCGGGAGACCGCCGCCTTCGAGCTGGGCGATCATCGAGGCGATCTCGTCCAGATCTTCCAGGCTGGCGATCCGCACCAGGGCCAACTCGGCGAGGATGCGGCCCTGCGTGCTCTGGCGGAGCCGAGAGAGCGTCTGCTCGAGGATCTGCATGGCGGCCAGGAGGGTTTGGAGGCCCAGTTGGTTGCCCACCCGGGCGACTTCGTCCCTGCCGCTCGGCGAGGCGTAGAGGAACGTCTCGGCCGGACAGCCCACGGCGGCGGCCATCGAGTCGCGAAAATAGCCGAAGAGCTGTTCGAGGAGCTGGCCCATGTCGACGCCCTCCTGAACCGCCGCCTCCAACTCGGCCAGTGCCGCGGCCGCGTCGCGGTCGACCAAGTGTCCGGCCAAGCGGGCCAGACGCTCTTCGCCGGCCGAGCCGAGCATCCCGTGTACGTTGGCCACGGTGACTCGGTCCGGGGCGAACGCCAGGAGCTGCTCCAGAAGCGACTGGGCGTCGCGCATCGAGCCGGTGGCCCGGCGGGCGAGGATTTGGAGCGCCTCGGGCTCCACGGAAACGCCTTCGGCATCGACGATCTTTTGCAGGCATTCGGCGATCGAGTCCCAGCGAATGCCTGCGAAATCGAACCGCTGGCACCTCGAAAGGATTGTCACCGGCACCTTGGTCGGCTCGGTGGTGCAGAAGATGAATTTCACGTGCTGCGGGGGCTCTTCGAGCGTCTTCAACAAGGCGTTGAAGGCTTCCCGGGTGAGCATGTGAACTTCGTCGATAATGTAGACCTTGTATCGGGAGCGGCTGGGCCGGATGCTGACGTTCTGCCGCAACTGGCGGATCTCGTCGATGCCGCGGTTTGAGGCGCCGTCGATTTCCAGCACGTCTATGTCGTCGCCGGAGGCGATCGCCTCGCAGAGGTCGCACGCGTTGCACGGCTGGGGAGTGGGCCCCTTGGTTTGGCAGTTCAGGGCCTTGGCCAGGATTCGGGCCGCGGAGGTCTTGCCCACGCCCCGGGCGCCCGTGAACAAGTAGGCATGCCCGATCCGCTCCGTGGTGATCGCGTTCACCAGGGTCTGGGCGACGTGCTCCTGGCCGATCAGGTCTTCAAAGAGCTGAGGCCGATACCGTCTGGCGATGACGGTGTACTTCCCCGGCCTGGCGGAGGCGCTCTGCGACGCGTTTGGAGAGGGATCGGACATGGCGTTTTGCAATCCTCCACAAGCGTAACTCGGTCGCCGTCTAGCCCGGCTTATTCATAGGCGTGTGCCACTGCTTGACGCAAGGCAAGCAGTGCCCGACAGTTGAGTGCGGCACTGCTTCTGCCGAAGCAGTGGCACACCGTGTCTGTTCTCCTAGCGTCTGCCGCTGCGGCGTCCGATGAGAGGCCCACCGCACATGAGGAATACTGCTTATGGCTGCTGCGGTTAAGCCCTGACCAGGTTTACAGGTCCCCATTGCGGGGGCCCCTCATCGGAAGCCGGCGCTCTGGCGAGCCGCCCCTTACCTTTGTACGGACTACGGGCCGCGACGTCAAAGGGGGGTACCGGGCGAGGAATCGAAAGTTTCCGTCGAGTTTCCGCGTTGCGCGGCATGGCCGCCGTCGCCTATTCGATCGTGAAGCCGCAATTGACAAGTGTGCGGCGGTTCCGGGAGAATCAACCGGACCCGCGTGGCCGGCCACTTTGTATCCCCCCTTTGGGAACAGGCCCCCGGCTAAGCGCTCCCGCCCGAACTTGGAGCAGAAGCAGTCGGGCTATCCGCAGTAGTCGTCTATGCAGAAGGAGGAGCCTCCGATGTTGGGTACTCGTCTTGTGTTTGCCTCTGCCTTGCGAGCGTTTCTTGGAAGTATCCTGTGCGTAATCAGTGTTGCGGTGATGCCTGCCCCGGCATTTGGTGATGACACTGCCGGCGAAACCGTTTCTCCGCAGCGGGCCGTCTCCGTCATGAAGGCGCTGGAAGGCAAATTCACGGCGCTCCGCTGGAAGTCGCATTATGAGTGCGCGAGGTTGAATGACGGAGATGATCCCGATTCGATCGTGGAGCGATTGTGGCCCAACGTGGATGTTGATGTCGTGTTTGATCGGATTGCCCGGCGGTACCGATGCCGAGCGGAGGGCACGTACAAGTGGGTTGATGGACCGGCTCCGAATGGCTCTTCCGTCGAGGAGCATGCGTTTGATGGGGAGCTACATCAATTCTGGTCTCGACGCATCCCTGGCACGGTGTTGCCGACTGCGCAAAGCGTTCGGGCAAATGGACGCATCAGCAGAGATCGCGCGGATATCGCCGATCGAGATTACCTGGAGAGCAGCTGCCTGATGCTAGGGTGGGCTTATCTGCCGCCATACTTCTGGCATCCCAATCGCCCCCCTCAACCGTTGTCCTCCTTGCTACAAACTTGGATTGATGAGGGGCGCAACATCTCCATTGTGGAAGATGAGAACGACACGTGGAGTATTGTCGTGCCTTGGAAGGAAGTCACGGAACTCGGGACGCTGCATTTGTCCTACGACGTAGGTAAAGGGGGCGTCGTCAGACGAGCGAGATGGGTCAACAAGTGGGGCCATGACACGGCTCGCCTTGATGTGGAACTGGAACAGACCGACATGGGGATATGGATGCCGAGGTCGATCAGGCGCATACGCTGCTTGGACAAATTCCTCGATCGTATTGACTACAAAGATATCGAAATCAACCCGACTATTGACGCCGAGACCTTTCGTTGTGAGTTTCCAGAGGGATGCAAAGTTGAAGATTTGGCCGAGAAAAGAACGTATCTTGTTGGAGCGACGACTGAAGAGGCCGCCCTCGCGGACGCTCCTGCCGAATGCGAAAAAGAAGAGCCGGCGGCAGAAGAGGAAATCAAGCCGACGCACCAAGAAATCGGCACCATCCTCGTGGAAACCGAAGCGGAAGCCGGCTCGTTACGCACGTTCTGCCTTAACGCCGACGGCAATCTGCTGGTCGCTTGCGGCGGCGACCGAGTGGCGTACGTCCAGGACGAAAACGGACGGATGGAAGTGAAGAGGCTCGTTGACCCCGCGGAAATCCGACTGATCGATCCCGACGGCAAACAGATCGCCACGTGGTCGCCGGAGGTGACGCCCCAGGCGATCAACGTGGCTGAGGACGGCGCCGTCTTCGTCGGCGGCGAGGGACGCCTGGCCAAGCTCGATAAGAGCGGCAAGGTGCTCACGACGGCCGACGCGCCCAACGTGGCCGAGTTGGGGCCAATGCCCGAGGCGCCGGGAGACGAGTCGGAAGAAGAAAAGAAGGCGAGCGAGGAAGAGCAGAAAGCGAAACAGGCCAAGATCGTGGCGCTCTCGGAACGATTGAACGCGGTTAGGGACACGCTCCAGGAAGCCGCCCGCGAAAAGGCGGCCGCCAAGGACGACGAAGAG
>JBDRTC010000494.1:0-4813 GCA_043824335.1 Planctomycetota bacterium
GGCCGTGTTGCATGCGAGGGGTCCGCCCGTTCTCACCCCTCGCCCCTCGTCTCTCGTCCCTCGCGCTAGCCAGCGCATTGAATCCGGTCAGCTTGACGCCGGGATAGCAAAAACAGGGGTCCGGCGGCACGTAGAGCAGGCCGTTTGCGGGCATGACGCCGTATCGGCAAGCGCCACGGACCCAGTCGCTTTGCGTATGAGGTTCGCCGGTAACGCTGACGAACTCGATGCCCCGGTTGGGCGTGATCAGGTAGTCTTCCGTGGCCTTGGTCTGGTAGCAGCGGAGGTGATGGCCCGGGGTGAACACGTCGGAGGTATCGAGCCTCGTGGCCACCTCGCCCGTATCGAGATTGCGCCCCACGATACGGTCCCCCTCCCAGTGCCACAACTGCCCGCTGGCCACGAAAAGCTCGGGGCGCCGCACGCCCGCATCGACGCTCCAGAGGGTGTCGCCCGTATCGGCCGCAACCGCCCGAAGCTCCGGCCCGCTCAACATGAGCACGCGATCCTCGTGAGCCACCAGGAGCGACGCGGGCCGTTTGCTCGGCGAGCGCCACAGCTCCTTGCCGTCGGCGAGCCGGAGGCACAAGAGCCGCGGCCCGTCCTGGTAGAAGACTTTGTCTTTGGCGACGGCAAAGCAAATCGGCCGGATGTTCCCGGTCGCTTCCCAAAGTCTCTTGCCGGTCTTCGCCTCGATTGCGATGAGGCGGTTCTTGCCCTGGCGGAGCAAGAGAATCCCTTCGGCAAGGCGGAGTTCCTCGGTCCCCTCGGTGGCTTCGTAGGTCGATAGGGTCTCGCCGGTTGCCGCATCCAACGCCGACACGCCGGCGCCGTACCCGAGTGTTACGAAGAGACGGTCCTCGTCCGCCACGAGAAGCCGAGGAACCGAGGCGGGCACGCTTCTCAAAGCGCCGCTTTTCCAGTATCCGGTCCCCCACTCGACGGGACGCTTCCAGAGCAAGAGCCCGTTGAAGGCGTCCCGGGCGATCAACGTCCACTTTTCAGGGGTGGACTTGGCCGTGACGCCGGTCAGTCCCTCGTCGAAGATGTAGAAAAGCCGTCCCCCGGCGGAAACCATCGCGCAAAGGCTCGAATTGAACTCGTGGCTCCGTGACCAAAGGGGGCCGCACACCCATTTCAGCCGGCGGGGCGGCCCCACCTCGGCATCCTGGGCCACGGCGTTGTTCGAGGCGTCGTGGAGGAAATGCGACCATTGGTCTATCGTCTCGGGCCACGGCTTGCGGAGCGTCGTCCACTTCCCGTTCTCCTTCACACAGGCCGCTCCCAGCGGACAGAGCACCCGCATCACTTCGTCCCTCGGCACGTCGCCCAGGTCCTCGGCGACCAGGAGGTTCACGAGATTGTCGGCGTACGGCAGAAACGACTCGGCCCATTGCTCGACCGATACCGGCCCGTACTGCCCGCTTTGATGGATGAGTTCCCGGGCTTTCGCAACGTCGGCGGCATCGTCGGCCAGGCCATGCACGGTGTAGCGGTCGTTGGCCCGCAATGCCAGCGTAAGCTTCCCGTCGCCGCGGCCCAAGTGTACGACGAGCCCACCCTCGACGCCAGTGTCGCGGAGGATTTGGCCGGCAAGCTCCTGTGTGTCGTCTCCCGCTGCGGGGGAAATCAGCAACACCGACGAAATCAGCGCCGGCAGCAAGCACTTTCCGAGTATCCTTGGCATGGTAAGCTCCTGTTACTGGACCGCGCGACTTCGTGGTATCATTATATGCCGATCGGGCGACCGGCGACAGGCGCCCGGCTTTCGTGCCGATTGAGCGGCGGGGTCGGTTTTTTCGGGCGGCTGATCGTCAGCCGCGACAATCACGTCACTGGGAGGGAAGCGAAGGTGAACCAAGGCCATCACATCTCGCAAGACAACCGGAAGCCGCCGACGGAAGAGCGAAAGCGCCTCTCCCGCCGAAATTTTCTCGCGGCCGGGGCCGCCGGCCTGGGGACGGCGATCCTGGCGACGAAGGCGGCGACCAGCGCCGAGCCTGCCAACGAATCCGCGCCTGCCGGCCTCGATTTCCCGCTGGTCGACTTCCACGTCCATCTCGACAACAGCACCATCGACAAAGTGCTCGAGCTTTCCCGCGAGCGGGGCGTCATGTTCGGCGTTGTCGAGCACGCCGGCACGAAGGAGAACGAGTACCCGACCGTACTCAGCAACGACGCGGAGCTTCAAGGCTACCTGGCCATGCTCGCGGGAAAGCCCGTCTATCGCGGCGTGCAGGCCGAGTGGATCGACTGGGCCGGCTGCTTCTCTCCCGAAGCCCTTGCCCAGCTCGATTACGTGTTGACGGACACAATGACCTTCCCCGGCAAGGACGGCCGGCGCGTGAAGCTCTGGTCGGCGGACGTTGAGTCGCGCGTCGAGATGGCCGACCGGCAGGCGTTCATGGACCGCTACGTTGATTGGCACGTCGAGATCATCGAGAAGCAACCGATCGACGTCTTGGGCAACACCTCCTGGCTGCCGAGGCCGCTGGCCGACGACTACGAGGCGTTTTGGACGCCCGAGCGCATTCGCAGGGTGGTCGACGCGGCGGTAAAGCACGAGGTCGCTCTGGAGATCAGCTCCGGTTTCCGGCTTCCCAAGCCGTACTTCCTCAAAATCGCGAAGGCCGCCGGCTGCCGGTTTGTCTTCGGCTCCAACGGCCGCTATCCAAAGATGGGCCTGCTCGACTACTCCGTCCAGACGGCCGGGGAGCTGGGCCTCACCAAAGCCGACCTGTTCACGCCCGCCCCTGACGACCGGTAAGAAACATCGAGAGGAACTCGCATGTACCCAACAATGCGGCTTTCCACGGCGGCAGCGTGCCTTGCCGTGATGACTTTCGCGACCGCCTTTTTCCATGCCGGCCCGGGTTGGGCCGGGGAGCCGAAGCGCCCGAACGTGCTCTTGATCTGCGTGGACGACCTTCGCAACTGCCTCGAGCCGGACGGCGACCCAATCGCCGAAACGCCGAATCTCGACCGGCTGGCGTCCGAGGGGCGCTACTTCCGCCATCACTTCGTGCAGGTTGCGGCGTGCGGCCCCTCGCGCGGGAGCATGCTTACCGGGCGGCGGATCATCCATTCCTGGGACGTCTGGAACGCCGACCGCAAACTGGCGGCCGAACCAAAAAACCCGGTGTCGCTGGCCCATCACTTCCGCCGTCACGGCTACGCCACGGTCGCGATCGGCAAGGTGAGCCACGAGCCGGCCGGCACGATGCCGCCGGAGTACGAAGTGCACCAGCTTCCCTATAGCTGGGATAAAGCGTTCGCGCCCGTCGGGCGCTGGGCCAGCCCGTGGCACGCCTTCTTCGCCTACTCCAACGGCCGGGCGTACAACGGCGCGATCCGCTGGGTGAAAGACGAGCCGCCGCGCATGCCGTTCGAGGCGGGCGAGGTCGACGACGACGGCTACGCCGACTACTACCTGGCCGAATCCGGCATCGAAGAACTAAACCGGCTCGCCCGGCAGCCAAGGCCGTTTCTCTTGGCCGTCGGTTTCTACAAGCCGCATCTGCCCCACAACGCTCCCAAGAAGTATTGGGACATGTTCCCGGCCGAGAAGGTCGGCATGCCCGACAACTTCTATCCGCCCGAGAACGTCGACCCGTCGATCTGCATCCACCAAAGCCCCGAGCTGACCAGGCATTATGTTTGGCCCAGCGGCGTGGGGAACATCAGCCGCGAGGAGGCGATCCGGCAGCGCCGGGCGTACTACGCGGCGGTCGCGTACGTCGACGGCCAGATCGGCCGATTGCTCGACGCACTCGGCAACCTCGATTGCGCCCGGGAGACGATCGTCGTGCTCTGGTCGGACCACGGCTGGCAACTCGGCGAGCACCACATGTTCAGCAAGCACTCGAACTACGAAGTGGCCACGAACAGCCCGCTGGTGATTCGAGTGCCGGGCATGAACGCTCCCGGCGCCGCGGCGGACGGGCTCGTCGAAGCGGTCGACCTCTTTCCCACCCTCACCGACCTGTGCGGCCTGCCCACGCCCGAGGGCCTTGCCGGCCAATCGCTTCGGGCCATGGTCGAGGACCCCGAGGCGCCGGGCCAAGAGGGGGCCTACAGCACCCATCCCGGCGGCCGGGGCTTCGCCGGGCACGCGCTCCGCACTGACCGCTACCGACTGGTTCGGTGGATCAACAAGCAGGGGGAGATCGGCCTGGTCGAACTCTACGACCGCCGGACCGATCCGGGCGAGAACGTCAACATCGCCCACGAACATCCCGACGTGGTCGAAGAGCTGACCGGAAAGCTCGCGGTGAAAATGGACCAGGTCGTCGGGTCATCCCACGCGGAATAGTCCAACGGAACGTGGGGCCGGGTTTCCGTCATAGAACGGTAATAAAGTGAGACCCGACCCCGTTTCTGAACCGAGGAGCAGCCCGGCGTCTCGCTGATGACTAAGTGCGCTCTGACCCCGAGTTGCCCCTAACGACCGAGATCACGCGGCGTGGAGTGGACGTTCCATTCAGCAAGACGTGTTCCCGCTCGCGTGCATCGACTGGTTATGGGACTAAACAATTGTTTGTTCGTCACGCATTTTGTACAGAGTCATCACGTCGTCAAGAGATCCACCCCCGACTTGCTGTGCAAACTCGAATAGTCTTGTCCAAAAGCGCCGTTGGCCAAGTGGAATTGCCCGAATTCGTCGCATCAACCGAATCTGTAGCGGGTTGTCCAACGATTTGGACTCTTCAGGGTAAGTGAGCACAATCATCGAGGCGTCGATAGGGTGGAATTCCTTCGCTCGATCTGACGCCAGTGTTTTTAGGTTTCGCTTTCCACGGTCGGAAATGATGCT